>URZB01000108.1 GCA_900552295.1 uncultured Collinsella sp. | reverse complement strand
ATATCGACGGCGCGCGGCTTCTTGCGAGCGCCCGAGACGGCGGCGTCGACCTCATCGACAACCGCCGCCTCGTCACCCAAGGGATCTAGATTGTTGTAATCGGTGGTGGAATCTGCCATCTGCGCTGCTACTCGGCCTCTTCGGTATCCTTCGCATCGTCGGGCTCAACGGACTCGACGGGCACCGAGGTCACGTTGTCCTCGACCGAATCGACGATGTCGCGCACATGGGCCAGGAAGGCAGTGCGCTCGGGAGCGGTCATGACGCGGACGCGGGCAAGGATAAGCTCGTCAAGCACGCGCTGGGCCGCGGTCTCGCCCTGCATGCCCAGACGCTCGGTCAGGTCGGAGATGGTGCCACCGGCCTGCTCGAACATATCGGACACGCTGCGGGCGATATCGGGGGTGGCGGTGTCCTTGCGGACCTGCTCGCCCTTGGTGTTAAGGTCGTCGAGGACCTTCTTGCCGCCTTCGACAGCAACGGCGGCAGCGCCAAAGCCAACGTTGATGGCGCCGTTAACAAGCTGATCGAGTTTCATAACCATGGTTGTCTCCAATCATAAACAACTGCATTGGCGTTCTTGTACCCAAGATTGAGTGAAAGCGACAAAGCGTTTTAGCGCTATTCGATCGACGGGAAATCCCTACCTCACGTTGTCGTTCATCGCGAAAGAGTTCTTCATGGCGCAGCTCGTGGTGTAGAGCACCTTGCCCAGCAGGGCATCGGTCTCCACGCGGACACGCTCGGCAAAGGCCTCGTTGGCGCGTGCAAGCTCGGCAGGCACCTCGGCCTCGGGCAGAGCGGCTACGGCAGCGTCGACGTCATGGATCTGCTTGTGGCCCATGCCACCGACCTTCTCCTGATAGTCCTCGACCGCGCGACCGCACTCATGGAAACGGACGTCGGCCAGGGCGCCGATCAGGCGGTTGGCCCAGTAGAAGTTTTCGGACGTCACGCGAGCCTGCGTGTCGGCATAGTACTCGGGCATGGTCTCGACGTTGGCGTACAGCGGAACCAGCGCGTTAAACGAGTTGGAGCCAAACGCCATCCACTGCACGGCGCGATAGGCCGGCTGCGCATAGGGACGTAACTGCAACACGGCGAGCTGGCTGTTGCGGTTGATGCCGATGGGGCGATATGCGCCACGCGTTGCGGGCGTGCCCTTGCTACCGTAGCAATCGTACTCCGTGCCCTGGTAGTGGCTCGAGAGTACGTACTTGATGTCTTCGATGGTCACCTTGCGCTCGGGCACGCGGCTCCAGGGGATATCGTCGCTCTCGGGCGTGTAGTCGGCGTCGGGGCCATCCCACACGTCGCTGGGGTTGAGACAGCGCTGCATGTACCACGCGCGCGGCGTGTTGTAGACGTGGTCGCTGTCGCTGTGCGAGCCAAAGGCCTCGCGCGGGTTAAAGACCGCAGCCGGGCCGTCGCCCTCGACGCCCAGCGTCAGGTCCAGATGCCACTCGGCCATCCAGGCGCGCAAGTCGGCGGAGCACATGTGGTCGGCCTGGGCGCCCTCGGCGTCATCCAGGTCAAAGCTGTCGATACCCAGCTGGTTGGGCATGGTCACATAGGCGTCGTCAGGCACGCGCTTGGCAATCCAGTGGTGACCACCGATGGTCTCGAGCCACCAGATCTCGTCCACATCACTAAAGGCGATGCCGTTGTTCTCGTAGGTGCCGTAGCGCTCGAGCAGGTCGCCCAGGATACGAACGCCGTCGCGGGCGGACTTGGCATACGGCAGCACCAGGGTCACCATGTCCTCCTCGCCCAAGCCGCCGGGCTGTGCCGGAACGTATCCGTCCTCGCCCTCGTTGCCCTTGGCGGGTACGTAGTCGACGAGCGGATCGGCGCCGCGGACGCGCTCGTTGGTGGTGAGCGTCTCGGTTGCGGACATGCCCACATTGAGCTCGTTGAAACCGGCCTCGGCCCAGATACCGTGGCCCGGGACAACATCGGGGACGCTCGTGTAGCGCATGGGGTTATCGGGCAGCTCAACGGTCAGGTGACTCAGGACGCTCGTGTAGACGCGCGGCTGCTCGTCGGGATGCACTACGCGCATGCGCTTGGGCTCAAACACCCCGTTGGACGAGTCCTCGTTACGCGCGACAAGCGTCGACCCGTCGTAGCTCGCGTTCTTACCAACCAAAATCGTTGTGCACGGCATGCGCATCCTCCTTGAGCGAAGAAATCAACCGGCAACAGTGTATCGCTTCGACGCAAAAAGGGCGAAACCACGGCCTCGGCAGCCCCCGTGGTCAAAAAATGCCAAATATGAGTACTGTCACAAATTTAGTGGCAGCAAATTGCACTGTTCCGGGCGCCGGGAATCCTCACCTGTCCAAAAACTGAGTCTAGTAATTCCCCATACGTCCAATAAAATTGGCTCTTTAACGATATTACTTATCGCTAAAGAGCCAAAATGATCTCAAACATATGTGACTAACTTGGCAACAGTACTCATATTTGGCATTTTTTGACCACGGGGTATCTAACCAACCCCCTAAACAGCCTCCAAACGCCTATTTTACCGCGCGCTCAGCCGCCTCGATCACGTGCTTGGCGAGAATTGCTGTCGTCACGGCACCCACGCCACCCGGCACGGGGGTGATTGCGCCAACAACCGGCTCCGCGGCATCAAAATCGACGTCGCCGACCAGCTTGCCAGCGGCTTCGTCCCAATTAATGCCAACATCGATAATCGCCTGGTCCTCGCGGACCGCATCTGCGCCAATCGTGCGCGCGCGTCCAACGGCGGCAACCACAATGTCGGCAGCACAGCACTCGGCGGCAAGATCGCGCGTATGCGTATGGCACGTCGTCACGGTTGCGTTGCGCGCCGTAAGCATGGCGGCAACGGGGCGGCCAATTACCAGTGAGCGTCCGACCACGGCAACTTTGGCGCCGTCCAGCTCAACGCCGTAATGATCCAGCAAAGCAAGCACGGCTTCAGCTGTGCAGGGGGCAAAACCCTCGCCGCGCCCCGAAAGCGTGGTGAGCAGCGAAGCCGGCGTCATGGAGTCAACGTCCTTGGCGGGATCGAGCGCTGCGGCGACGGCGTTCTCGTCAAGGCCGGCGGGCAGCGGGCGAAACATCAGACAGCCATGAACAGCCGAGTCGGCATTGATGTCCTCGATGGCCGTCAACAGCTCGTCTTGCGAAACACCGGCAGGAAGCAACACGCGACGCGCCTCGATGCCAACCTTTTCGCAGCGTTTAAGGGCGCCGCGCTCGTAGGATAGGTCGTCCTCGCGTTCACCCACACGCACGATAGCAAGCGTCGGAACAACACCGCGTTCGCGCAGCGCAGCGCAGCGGGCAGCGAGCTCCTCAGTCAAAGCGCGGGCGACGGGAGCACCCTTCAGTAGCTCAGCCATGGCTATCCCCTCTTTCTTGCAGCGTCGGAGGCGCGGCGCGCCAGCGCATCGGCGCGCGGCAACCATGTGTCGAGCAACTCATCACACGCCGTCTCGAGCTCCTCGGCGCGTGCACGATCCTTCATAGACGTGGTGTTCGCAAAGAGCGTCAAGCTCGCGCCCTGCATGGCGGCGCGGCAGAATACGGCGCCGCACGCCACATCGGACAGCAGCTGACGCGAACCCTTGTCGGCCATGTCCTCGAGCAGCGCCAGTGCGCGCCCGCAGGCATCCATAATGCGATACGGCGGCATAGCGGCCACATGCAGCGCATCCTGAATCGCAGCCGGTCGGGCCGGGTCCTCACGCGGAATACCGTACGCAGCGGACACCTGGCCGTACGCACGAACGTCCTCGGCGACCAGACCCACAAGCTCCTGCGCCAACTCGTCTGCCTGGGCAAACGCACGCGTCAGGTCATCCGCACGATCAGCAAGCGCGGGATTGGTCGCACCGTAGCGGGCAACCATTCCGCACAGCGAGGCGCCCAGCGCGCCCACAAAAGCGCTCGCGCTGCCACCACCGGGAACTGGCTCGCGCGCGGCCAGCGCCTCGGCAAAACCGCGACAGGTTTTATCCATCATCTCTTGGCTCATACGCACACGCACCTTCAAGTCATATATATCGGTCGGGCGGCCGACGCCGGCCGACCGCATCGATCACGTAATGGTGCTAAGTCTAGCCCATAAGTACGCGAGCGTCAGCGCACCTGGCCATCGCGGATTTCTATGGCACACGATAGGCCATGCCAACGCAAACATGGGACACATGGCCCACCTTTCGAGACTCCCGAGCAGCACAAGCTGGGGCATATCTATAAGTAAGGAACCCGTTAGTAAGGAACCCGTTGGGGAACGGCCGCGCAACGGCCACAAGCGATGAACGGAGGCATAAGTCGCACAGTACACAGAGACATCCGCCGCCAGCGCAATCAGTACCCCAACAGCATGCGGCGCCGTGATGTCATCAGCAGACAAGGAGGACGCCACCATGATGAAAAAGACCCTATCAATCCTTTCCCTTTGCATCGCCCTCTTTGCCGCGCTCGCCCTTGTGGGCTGCGGCGGGAGCGCATCGGGCGGCGGCAGCGCCCCCAAGAGCGAGAGCAAGGAAAAGGCCCCCGTCGCCAAGAAGACCGACTACATCTGGTTTAAGGTCGAGATGCCCGAGGGCGTCGGCGTAAGCGACTCTGCCGGCAAGAATGCCGACAGGGTCCAGCTCACCTTCCCCGAAGACGAGAACGCCTCGGCCGATCGCTTTATCCCCGTTTGGAAAAAAGCGCTGACGGCCGAGGAATCCCACGCCGACCAGGCGGAAAAGAAGGGGGATACGTTCCAGTGGAAGGATGGCGGGTCCGTCGAGTATAACGGCAGGACGTGGCTCGTCGGAACATACGAGGACAACAGCGGCATCTCAACCATGCTTTTTACCGATGTTGAGCCGGGAAGCGCCTACGTCCTCATCTCGAACTTCGACCAGCACAAGAAAGAAGCCGAGGCACTCCTCAACTCCATCGAGTTCCCCGATGACATGGAAGAGGCAGTTTCCGAGGCACGCGAAGTCGAGATTTCGAGCATCGAGATCAAGTAACGGGACACCCGCACGCGCCTACGCGCACCCGCGCACATGCGCCCCATTAAAACAACGGGCGCCCAACCCGGGGAGGGCCGACAGCATCGGCCCTCCCCTCTTTTGCGACCGCACATATTGCCACTTGTCGGCGCAATTCCAGCCCCCAGAATGGGACACATGGCCCACCCTAGCGAGCCGTCCACGCGTACAGTAAAGGCAGGTAATCCGTGGGCGGTTACAGATCGAGGAGGACACGACCATGAAAAAGAAGGCCTTTGCGATTCTCACCCTCTGCATAAGCCTCTTTGCCGCAGTTGCCCTGGTGGGCTGCGGTGGCAGCGGCGGCGCTACCGGAAGTGGCGGTGGCGGTGGAGCAGAAAAGCCAGCCGTGGATATGAGGACCGACTTCATTTGGTTTAAGGTCGAGGTCCCCGAGGGCGTCGAGATCACCGACGTCGCAGGCGACACCGCCGACAGGGCCCAGTTTAAGTTCACCGAGAGCGAGCACGCCAGCGATCGCTTCATCCCCGTCTTCGACTCTGACAAGAACGCCGATGAACTGTTCGACTACGAGGCAAAGTGGAAGGCCGACTCCGGATGGACCGAGAGCGATCCCGTTAAGTACAACGGCAAGTCCTGGCGCAACGCCTACTTTACGCACTCGGGCGGCGTGACGACCGAGTACTTCACCGACGTTGACGGTGGCAGCGTGTATGTGCGCATCGACAACGTCGAGGAGCACAAGGACGCCGTCGAGACCATGATGA
>URZB01000107.1 GCA_900552295.1 uncultured Collinsella sp. | reverse complement strand
CGAGATGTAGCTCCGTCTCGTGGGCTCGGAGATGTGTATAAGAGACAGGGCTACTACCGTCAGCCCATCGCCATTACCGAGATCGACTCGCGTACCGGCTCGGTTCTGTACCAGCACACCGACAATCCCACGCAGGTGCTCACCGAAGGCGAGGCTGCCGCGGTTACCGATGTTCTATCCGGCGTCATGCAGGGCAGCGGCACGGGTGCCGCCGGCGCGCTGAACGTCAACCAGCCCTATGCCGGCAAGACGGGCACCACTGACAACACCACCAACCTGTGGTTCTGCGGCTTCACGCCGCAACTGACATGCGCCCTGTGGACCGGTTATTCCGCAGGCGAGATTCCCATCCAAAAGTACGGTTCGGACCTGCTGGGCGACAGCACCAACCTGCCCGTCTTTAAGAAGTTCATGAACACCGTTCTTGCGGGCACCGAGCGCGAGGAATTCCGTACCGGAACGGCTCCCACGTACAAGAACAATAACGTCTGGAAGTTCTACGGCACAAACAACAAAAAGAAAGACGAAGAGGATAAAGACGAGGAAAAAGAAGAGGAAGAGACCACAACCACCACAACGACAACGACAACCACGACCACTGAAACCCCGGGCGGTAACACCACCGGCGATAGCGGTACGACAGGTGGCGACGGTGGCACGGGTGGCGACGGTGGCACGCCGACGCCTACCCCCGGTCCTACGCCCACGCCCGACCCCTCTACGGGCCAGTAGGCGCAAAGCGGCATCTGACACCAAGGCGCCCGAGCAGCACGTACGCTGCTCGGGCGCTTCTTTATTTCGGCAGATGCCACATGATGCCACGACGGCCCCGGCTGCAGGACCGATAGAGCAACAGGCACTGGCATGCAAAAGGGCGCTGGCCTTCGTCAGCGCCCTCGGCAATTACCTATAGCAACAATCGGCACAGCAGCAGTGCCACGCATCCCCTACTTGTGAGAGTTACTCAGCTTGTTGATGAGCGCCTCAAGGCGCTCTCCGTCCTCGGCCGTCTGTGCAATGACCAAGATCGTGTCGTTGCCGGCAAGCGAGCCAAGCACGTCGGGCAGCTCCGCGGCATCGACCGCTGCGGCAATACCAGAAGCCGTACCGGGCTGCGCCTTGATCATAACCAGATTATCGGTGCGCAGTACGCCGGTAACCAACTCGGAAACCATGCGCTGCAGATGCAGGTCCTCGGCAAGGACATAGATGCCCTCGGGGAGCTTACGCAGTCCCATGTCCGCGATGTCGCGCGAAACGGTCGCCTGCGTGCAATCGAAACCCATGGCGCGAAGCTCGTCTACCAAAACGCGCTGCGTACGTACGTCCTTATTGCGAACAATATCTCTGATGGCATCCTGGCGCCCATTGCGTTTTTTGGCCATACAAAACCTCACTCCAAAAGATGGCGGAGACAATCACTTAGTGATTGAATAGTTTAGCGCTATTTGAGGGTTTTAGTGAATAAGAACGTATTTCGAAACAATTCCATGCAATTTATTTCGAAAATCACGCTACTAGACAGTCCGGACGCCCGAACGATTGAAAAAGGCCGCCAGATGCGTATACAACGCACACCGCATGGGCTTGGCACTAGCTATCGAACCATAGAGCAGACCTAGGCCACGATGATTGCCTTTAAGAGCCGCAACCATCTGACGGGTACGCTGCGCTTCGAGCATATCATGCAAACGGGCCGAACGCTCTATTGAAGACACCCCATGGGGGCTCAAACACAAATTTTCGATGCAGGCAACCAGGCCGGCGTAGTAATACCGCTGGCAGACCAGCTTCAACTGATCGCCACCGCCCGCGACGGCAAGCGAGTCGGCAAGCCTGTCGAGCGCCCCGATATCATCAGAAAGCCTGGCAAACATCGTGGGGTCAAACGTCTCCGTAATCGACGGCGCCACTGCATGAAAACGGGCACGGCCACATCCCGAAACGCGCTTTGCCTGCGAAAGCGCGAACGTCAAAAAAGACACCGTGCGAAACGCATCGCCATGCGCAAGGCACGCCTCAAAGAGGGCGCGATCATACAGCACGCCAGAGGTCTGTCGGATTAAACCATAGGAAACCAATTGGGTCAGGCAAGCCGCCCGGTCCTCATCTTCAGAAACGGGTGTCGCGTCCAAAACTCGGGAATGACGATCGCGGTGAACATCGTAGCGGTCGAGCGATACGGAGGGAAACACGATGTCAGCCGAAGCGTCGCACGAACTATCGACCATCTGCGAAAGGGACTGCGGCGCAAACCACTCATTGGCATTCATCGCAATGATCTGGGAGCCGCGCGAAGCCGCAAAGCCGGCACGCAGGCAGGCACCAGGCGCTGGGTCCTCAACATCAATCAAATCAATATGAATGTCTCTATCGGCAGCAACTTCGAGCGAATGGCGCACACCAGCTACCACGCCGCGGCAAACGACGACAATTTGCAAATCGTAGAGGTCTTGGTTCTGGATGCTCTCGAGAGCGCGCATCGCATAACTGGGCGAACCCTCAACAATCAGGATCACCGAAAGTCGCGGATGCGAACCACGTCGAACCAAGTTTTCCGTCCTCTCGACAGCTAGTAACAAACTGTCGTTCATGGTACACCCCGTCAATTAATGCGGGCGGTCGTCCGCCGCGATGCACGTCAAGAACAGATGTTGCACACGCCCCGCCCACAGGCGCCGCACACAAAGATCGCCGTCAGGCAGTCTCATCCCTAATCGAGGACCACAAGCTCGGCGGGGTCGTAGTCCACGCCCATAAAAGTAAGACCGCATGCGGGTGCCGTAGGACCAGCTGCGGTGCGATCGCAGGCGTCAATTACCTCGCGCATCCACTCGGGATCGCGGCGATGCATGCCGATCTCGACAAGGGTGCCCACAATGGTTCGCACCATCGAATGCAAAAACGCATTGCCCTCGATGGTAAACGTGAGGATGTCCTCGCCAAAGGCGACCTCATGGCCAAACTCGGCCCGCATTACGCAACGGTGCGTGGGCTTGCCCACGGCAGAGGCGACCTTGCAAAAGCTCTTAAAGTCCTGCTCGCCTAAAAGCGCAGGACAGGCGGCCGCCATCGCGTCGACGTCGAGGGGATAGCGATGCCACCACACAGCACCGCGTGACAGCACGGGTCGCGCATCACGGTCGGCAATGCGATAGGTGTAAGTGCGAGAGCGCGCGTCAAAACGTGCAGAAAAGCCCTTACGAGCCTTGTAGACCTCGTTTATGGCGATATCTTTGCCCAGGAGGGCATCCATAGCCCTCAGCCACCTACGGCGCGTCAAAGCGAGCTCAGCGTCCGTTACGGGCACGCTGATGTATTGGGCCACCGCATGAACGCCGGCATCGGTACGCCCCGCGCACGTAAGATCGATTGGGCGGCGCAGCAACGTCTCAATGGCACGGCGCAGCTCGCCCGCAACCGTCGTCAGGCCCGGCTGCTCCGCAAATCCGCTATAGGAGGAGCCATCGTAGGCCACGCGAAATACAAGGGTGGCGTCGAGCTCGGGGGTCGAATTGAAATCAGACGGCGCAGTCATGGGCGCTCCCAACAAACTAGCAACGGTATTGCGACAAAAAAAGAGGGGTACGCGAACGTACCCCTCGAATATAGCCTATGCAGACAGAATGTCTACTCAGCGGTCTCCTCAGCAGAAGCCTCCTCGGCAGCCTCAACCTTCTTGGGAGCAGCGGCCTTCTTGGGGGCCGGAGCAGCCTTCTTGGCCTTAGGCGTGCAAGGCTCGGTGACGAGCTCCATGATAACGATAGGAGCGTTATCGCCCTTACGGTTACCGAGCTTCATGATGCGAGTGTAACCGCCGTTGCGGTCCTGCCACATGCCCTGAGCAGCCTTGTCGAAGATCTCGGCAACGAGCTGCTTATCGCCGAGCTTGGCGATAGCCAGACGGCGAGAGTGCAGGTCGCCCTTCTTGGCCCAGGTGATGATCGGGTCGACGACCGAACGCAGCGCCTTAGCGCGGGTCTCGGTGGTCTTGATGCGGTCGTTCTCGAAGAGGGCCTTAGCAAGGCTCTTCTTCATGGCCTTGGTGTGGCTCGCATCGGTGCCGAGCTTCAGGCCCTTCTTAACGTTGTGACGCATGGTCTAGTTTCTCCTCAAATATGCGAAGCATTAAGCCTTCAGGCTCAGGCCCATGGACTCAAGCTTGTCCTTCACTTCCTCGATCGACTTAACACCGAAGTTACGGATGTTGAGCAGATCGTTCTCCGAGAACTCAACGAGCTGACGGACCGAGTGAATGCTGGCGCGCTTAAGGCAGTTGTAGGAACGGACGGAAAGGTCCAAGTCCTCGATCTGCTTGTCCAGCTCGGCGTTGTCGTTGGTAACCTCGGGAGCGAAGATCGAAGCCTCCTCCTCGACCTCGGGGGTCTCGGCAAGGTTCATAAAGGCGGCCATATGCTGGTTGATGATATTGGCAGCCTGGACCACGGCGTCGCGCGGGGCGATGGAACCGTTGGTCTCGATCTCGAGGACAAGGCGGTCGTAGTCGGTATGCTGGCCGACACGGCAAGCCTCAACGAGCTTGGCGCAACGGGACACCGGCGAGTAGAGCGAGTCGACGTTGATCACACCGATGGGATCGTTGTCACGCTTGTTAGCCTCGCCAGAGACATAGCCGCGGCCATAGCCGATGCGCATGCTCATGGTGAGATGGCCACCCTCGGTGAGCGTAGCAATGTGCTGCTCGGGGTTGACCAGCTCAAACTCGGACGGAATAAAGAAGTCCGCACCGGTGACCTCGCAGGGGCCGTCAACCGAGATGGTGGCGGTCGCCTCGTCGGTCGTGCCGAGAGCCCTGAAGACAAGACCCTTGACATTCAGGACGATGTCGGTGACATCCTCGACCATGTTAGGGATGGTCATGAACTCGTGCTGCGCACCATCGATCTGAATGGCCTCGACGGCGGCACCCTCGAGCGAGGACAGAAGAACACGACGAAGCGAGTTACCCAGCGTATCGCCGTAGCCACGCTCGAGCGGCTCGACGGAGACACGAGCAGAGGTCTCGTTGATCTCTTCGACCTGAACCTGAGGCCTAATGAATTCTGACATGTATTACCTCCAGCCTCAGCAGCCCGGATGGACTACTTAGAGTAGAGCTCGACGATGAGCTGCTCGTTGATATCACCGCTGATCTGCTCACGCGTCGGCAGAGCGAGCACGTTACCAGACAGCTTCTCGATATCGACCTCGAGCCAGCCAGGGACCTCAAAGCGCTCGGAGGAAATCAGGGCCTCCTTGATGGGGAGGAGGTCACGGAACTTCTCGCCGACAGCCACGACGTCGCCGGCCTTGACGCGGTAGGACGGGATGTCCACGCGCTTGCCGTTCACGGTGAAGTGACCGTGACGGACGGACTGACGAGCCTCTTTGCGGGTGCGGGCGAAGCCAAGACGGAAGACGACGTTGTCGAGGCGAGACTCAAGGATGATCATGAGGTTCTCACCGGTGACGCCGTTCATCTTACGGGCCTTGTTGAAGTAGCCGTGGAACTGCTTCTCCAGAACGCCATAGATGAACTTGACCTTCTGCTTCTCACGCAGCTGCATGCCGTACTCAGATTCCTTGCGACGGCGCTTGGGCTGACGGATAGATTCCTTCTTGCTGCTGTAACCGAGCTCAGCGGGATCGATCCCGAGCTGACGGCAGCGCTTAAGAACAGGAGTCCTGTCGATTGCCATATTGATACGATCCTTTCAGTTACACGCGGCGACGCTTCTTGGGGCGGCAGCCGTTGTGCGGAATGGGGGTCTTGTCCTGGATGCTCGAGACCTCGAGGCCAGCAGCCTGGAGGGAGCGGATGGGGGTCTCACGAC
>URZB01000106.1 GCA_900552295.1 uncultured Collinsella sp. | reverse complement strand
AGATGTAGCTCCGTCTCGTGGGCTCGGAGATGTGTATAAGAGACAGGACCAGAAGTCCGCGCTTGCCCTCATCCGCGCCCTGCGTCTTGCCCCTAACGGCGTGATTCGCCGCAACGTCGCCACCGACGGCTCCGTCGAGGTTTCCTCCAACATCGGTGTGGTTGCCACTTCTGACGACGAGGTCAAGATCATGCTGTCCCCGCGCTCCTCGATCACCTCGCTGCAGAACGAGTTCAAGGACCGCCTGCAGACGCTGGCCGATGTCCTGGGCTTTGACGCCAAGTTTGAGTTTGAGTATCCCGGCTGGAGCTATGCCGAGCATTCGCCGGTTCGCGACGTCTTTGTCGAGAGCTATCGCGAGCTCTTTGGCTCCGAGCTGCGCATCGAGTCCATTCACGCCGGCCTTGAGTGCGGCCTATTTGCCGAGGCCCTGCACGGCCTGGACGCCATCGCCGTGGGCCCGACGCTCTCCGATGTCCACACCCCGGACGAGAGCATGGAGCTCGCTTCTGCCGAGCGCTTCTACGAGCTGCTCATCGACGTCCTCAAGCGCCTTGCTGCGTAAAGGTTGCGCTAGTAGCAGTCCGAGCCACGTGCTAGCGGATTGCAAATGACATTACGAGAGGGGGCATTCGAGCGTTTGCGACGGGTGCCCCCCCCTCTATTGTTTGATAATTGCGAAATTACGGCCACCTAGTCCATTTCTGCCCTGATGAGGTCGAGGGTGCGCTGGCAGTTTTCGCGGACGGGGCCGAGCATATGCTCGCGCAGGTCCGCCATGCCGGGCAGGTCGGCGTATCCGTCCATGACCTCTTCCATGCAAATGGGTACCTCGTAGGCGAGGTCCATCATGGTCGCAAAGCAAAACTCCTCGGATAGCCCGGCATCGGTGAGCGCCGCCTCCAGCGCGGGGTCGCCCATACCGTGGTATCGGCGAATTGCGTTGGGTCCGATGCGCCCCACACGGTTCTCGCCGCCAACGCTCATGGCAAGGCGCGCCCGGCGGCGCATGCGCTCGTATGCCAGCCCCGATGCGACATCGTACATTCGAGCCATCATGGCTGCGCCGTCGTTTCCAAGGAGCAGGGAATAGTTTTTCGCATGCGCATCCGGTGCGCCGATAATGGCGTTGAAGAACAGTATCTGCGTAAACAGATACAGGTTAAGTTGATGGTGGCTCGTATTTACGAGGAGCTCTTGAATGTCGCGTGTGGTCGGGCCGCCGTCTGCCGTGTACTTTTGGGCGGGCATCACCCCAAGTGCCTGACAGAGGTCTTCTTGATGTAGGCGCCTGATCGTTCCGTCTTTGACTTTCACGCGGTCATAGCGCTCAACAATGAGGGCAGGTTCGTCCTCAAACATACGATATTCGACGTTTGCCGTTGCGATGCCGGCGCGCTGGGCGCTTTTCATGCAGACAAACTCATTGAGAGCCTCGAGTTTAAAACCGATAACGCCATTTTTGAAAATATGCGTCGTGGGCGAGGACCCCATGCATTCGCACCAGCGACCGTCCATGAGTGCGAGAGCGAACTTGCCCTGATTGCCTCCAAGTGACCAACTTTCATCTAGGCCCATCCACGATGCATTGCGGTCATCTCTGATCGACTTGAGGCGGAGAGCAATTTCGTGGTCGTCTATGGGGCGGTATTCGCCAGCGCGATGCAGGACGGCGTCGGTATCTTCTTCGGCACAAAACTGCACGCCGCCCGGACAGTCGAGTCCGATATGGCTGAGCAACGCAACGGGATTGTTGGGCCTAACGTCGAATTCGGCGGCAATCGCTTTTCGTTGGTCCTCGCTGTCGGGTAGAAGGCCAAACAGGTACGGATTCATGACCTGTTGTCCGTATGTGCGATTCGATACGGGTATGTTGGTCGATAGGGCTGGCCCGTCATAGTCATGATCGTAGGTAAAGCTGATAAGACCGTTCTCATCTTGCGTGAGCGTTCCAGCAGGCACGCCGCAAATAATGGTCCGAAGTGATGTTCTGGCCATTGGCTATTTCCCTTCGGGCATGGCTTGGCTAGATGCGTTTGTGGCAATCGAGACTCCGAGATTGGACATGGCGAAATCGGCGAAGACCTCGTCGTAGAGTGCGGATGTAAAGGGGGCATCTGCAAGAGCCGGAATGGTTGTGCTGCGACGGTTGCGATGATGAAGACGTTGGGCGTGATGGCGTCTGGAGGTGCTGCAAGGTTGATCAGCATGCGGGGCGTCGACTGGTTGCTCATTTTTCGTTTCGCCTATATCCCCTTGAGCGGCGAGCGCCAGTCCAAGAGCACCGAAAACTGCCAGCAGCTTGTCGAGCCGAATGCCCGTGGCATCTCCCAGCTCGAGCGATGCGAGCAGGCGTTCCGAAACACCGGCTTTTTTAGCGAGGGCGGCACGGGTGATCCCCTGCGCCTCGCGCGCCTGACGCACGTAGATGCCGGCTTGGCGCGGCGTGGTGATGGGAAGGGTATCCATGGCAATCTCCTAACGTGCAGACTTTTGCATCCTAGTATGACATGCAAAGGTCTGCATGAAAAGGCCCATGCAAAACTCTGCATGAGACCTCATACGGACGTTTAGTTTTGAAGGGTGTTTTACAGCACCAAAAAACCCAAGTGTTCCAGCAGGATCTTGAGGCCGATAAGGATGAGCACGACGCCACCCACGATGGTGGCGGGTTTTTCGTAGCGCGCGCCAAAGGTGTGGCCGATCGCTACGCCGGCGACGGAGAAGATAAACGTTGTGACGCCGATAAGCGATACAGCGGGCACGATGTCAACCGAGAGCGCGGCAAACGAGATGCCCACGGCCAGGGCGTCGATTGAGGTGGCGATGGCGAGGATCAGGTACTCGCCCAGTTCAATCTTCTCGGCATCCTTGCCGTCGTCTTCATCCTCGTCTTCGGTAAAGGCTTCCCACAGCATTTTGCTGCCGATGAAGGCCAAAAGGATAAAGGCGATCCAGTGGTCGATGGGGCCGATGATGCTCATGAATTGACTGCCGAGCGCCCATCCGATTACGGGCATGCCGGCCTGAAAGCCGCCAAAGAACAGGCCGAGCACCACGGCGACTTTAAGGTTGATCTTCTTCATGCCAAGGCCCTTGCAGATGGAAACGGCAAAGGCGTCCATCGAAAGGCCAACGGCGAGCAACGCGAGCTCTGTGAGTCCCATAGTCTGGCTCCCTCTCTGCGGGCGAACCCGCGTGTACTTCTGCCGGGGGAGCAACAAAAAAGACCCGTGGCGTACGCGTTGCGCGCACAGCCACGAGTCTCGTTCATTAAGGCAAGCCAGGCCGCATCGGCCAGTATGTTGACTTGCCGCGCCACCGGAGGCGAAACCGGCCACGCGACTACTCCCTCATTTATGCGAATCCCGATGCTACCACATAAGCAGCTCATTTGGATTGGGGCTCTCAGCTGTGTTCGCTCATTCTGTAAGCATCGGATTTTGCGGGCGTCACAGGGGCAAACCGTGAGAAACTTATTGACGTTTATGGAGCGTATACGATGGGAGCGATGCCTTGGATAAGAACGAGCTGCAAAAGCGTATGGAACAGGCCATTCGCCTGACGGCACCTGGCCAGCCGATCCGCACCGCCCTCGACATGATCATTGCCGGTCACCTGGGTGCCCTTATCTGCGTCGGCGACACCGAAAACGTGCTTGCTGCCGGTAACGACGGCTTCCCGCTCAACATTTCGTTTACCTCGAACCGCCTGTTCGAGCTTTCCAAGATGGACGGCGCCATCGTTATCGATGGCGACCTCACCCAGATCCTGCGCGCCAACTTCCACCTCAATCCCGATCCCTCGCTCGCCACGAGTGAGACGGGCATGCGTCACCGTACTGCCGCTCGCATGTCGGTGCTCACCGATGCCATCGTGATCTCGGTTTCGGCTCGTCGCGCCGTCGTCAACGTGTACGTCCACGGCAAGAGCTACGAGATCCAGCCCGTCACCACCATCATGAGCTCGGTCAACCAGCTCGTCGCCACGCTCCAGACTACCCGTCAGTCGCTCGATCGCTCCCTGCTGCGCCTGACGGCCCTCGAGCTCGACGACTACGTCACACTCGCCGACATTACCGGTATTTTCTCGAGCTTCGAGATCATGCAGCAGGCAAAGACCGAGCTTAAGGATTGCATTGTCAAGCTGGGTAACCAGGGTAAGCTCGTGCAGATGCAGCTCGAGCAGCTCGCGGGCTCCAGCATGGATACCGAATACGACTTGATGATCCGCGACTACGCGAGCGATTCCTCTGAGGCCAACGCCGAGAAGATTCGCGCCGAGCTGAGCCGTATGACGCCTAAGGACCTGTCCGACCCGCAGCACGTGGCGGCAGTTCTGGGCTATGACGACTTGGACGAGGACTCCGTCATGACGCCGCTGGGCCTGCGCACGCTTTCGCGCGTGTCCGTCGTGCGCGACGGCGTGGCCGAGAAGATCGTCGACGAGTACGGCTCGCTGCAGGAGCTCATGGACGACATCAGCGAGGATCCGGAGCGCTTGGGCGACTTTGGCGTCAACAACCCTGCCATTCTTGCGGACTCGCTGTACCGCATGAAGGGCACCAAACAGGGGAACGCATAATGGCGCCCGTATGCGCCGTGGTCGTTGCCGGCGGCAGCGGCCAGCGCTTTGGAAATCCCGGCGGCAAGCAGCTCGTTAATGTGGCGGGCCGTCCGCTCATGAGCTGGTCCATCCGCGCGTTCGATCGTAGCGATAAGGTCGGCCATATCGTCGTGGTTTGCCCTGCCGAGCGCCGTGCCGAGATGCGCCGCCTGGCCATTGACCCGTTTGACTATGACACGCCCATCAGCTTTGCCGATGCCGGCGATACCCGTCAGGATTCCACCCGTGCCGGCGTGCATGCGGTTCCGGCGGGTTTCGAATATGTCGCCATCCACGACGGCGCTCGTCCGCTCATTACGACCGAGGCCATCGACCACGCTATCGACGTGCTCGTGAGCGACCGTGCCCTCGACGGTGTCGTGTGCGGTCAGCCCGCGATCGACACGCTCAAGATCGTTGACGGCGATAATATCGTCGAGACGCCGCCGCGTGAACTCTACTGGGCAGCGCAGACGCCGCAGATCTTTAGCGTCGATGCTATGAAGCGCGCCCACGCTGCAGCCATTGCCGAGGGCTTTATCGGTACCGATGATTCGTCGCTGGTCGAGCGCATGGGTGGGCGCGTCCGCTGCGTCCAGAGCCCACGCGATAACCTTAAGGTGACGGTGCCCGAGGACCTGCGTCCCGTAACCGCGATTCTGCTTGGCCGCATGGCCGAGGGAGAGGACCTTCCCCATGTTCAGTAACCTGCGCATTGGCCATGGCTACGACGTTCACCGTCTGGTGGAGGGGCGTCGATGTATCATCGGCGGTGTCGACATTCCCTACGAGCGCGGCCTGCTGGGCCACTCGGATGCCGATGTGCTGGCCCACGCCGTGATGGACGCTGTGCTGGGTGCCGCCGCGCTGGGCGACATCGGCAAGCACTTCCCGGATACCGACCCCGCCTACGCCGGTGCCGACAGCCTGCAGCTGGCGCAGCATGTGGCACGCATCATGCGGGAGAAGGGCTGGAAGATCGTGAACATCGATTCCACCCTGCTCTGCCAGAAGCCCAAGCTGGCCCCCTACATCCCCGCCATGCGGGAAAATCTGGCCGCAGCCTTCGGGATGCCGGTGGATGCTGTGAGCGTCAAGGCCACCACCGAGGAGCACCTGGGCTTCACCGGCGACGGCTCCGGCATGTCCGCCCACGCTGTAGCCCTCATCGAAAAAGTCTGAAAAAACTGGTATGGCAGACGCTGCCATACCAGTTTTTTGATTTATTCCGCCTTTTGCAGCATATCCTTCACCAGCTGCTCGGCCCGGACC
>URZB01000105.1 GCA_900552295.1 uncultured Collinsella sp. | reverse complement strand
GCAGCGTCCTCAGCCAGACCCTCCCTGACTGGGAGATGGTCCTCGTCAACGATGGATCGAGCGACGACTCCGGAGAGCGATGCCGAAGATGGGCCGAGGCGGATGCGCGCATCTCCCTTGTCAATCAGGAGAACGCGGGCGTCTCCGTCGCCCGGAACAACGGGCTTGCCAGCTCGACTGGTCCTTATGTCATGTTCGTTGACCCCGACGACTGGCTCGAGCCCGATTCGCTCGAGACCCTTCTCTCGGGGATGGGGGACGGCGTCGAGATTTGCGTTGGTGACTGCCTCTTGGAAAAACACGGGCAGACCAAACTGATTCCCATGATCAACTGCGATCAGCGCGACTTCGACAGCAACGATAGACAACGCCTCATGGCGCTCGCCCTCAACGGCAGGGGCTTCGAGTCCGCTAACGACGTTATCCTCGGGTCGCCTTGGGGCAAGCTGTACCTTCGGTCCTTCCTCGACGAAAACGGGCTGCGTTTCAAGCCCGGGCTCAAGAAGGAGCAGGACGTTCTCTTCAACCTCAACGCCATCTCCCGCGTAAATCACCTGCGGAGGGTCCCGAGGGCCGTCTACCACTATCGGGTCAACGAGGGCTCTGTCTGCAACAGGTACCTCCCCGACTTCGACTCTATAACCGACGACATCCTCTCGTCAATAAGGGACCTCATCGACGAGAACGGATACTCGTGGTTCGAGGGTGAATTCGACTTCAAGGTAGTCAAGATGTACGCGAAGTGCCTGAAGAGGCAGTACCTCCATCCCGAAAGCCCTCTCACAAGCCAGCAACGCGTGGAGGCCGCTCGTCGCCTCGCTGGCGCCCCCTTCTATGCCCCCACGTTCGAACGGATGGAGCTGAAGGGCATGCCCCTATCTGTTGTCGGGCTCGTGACGCTCGTGCGCATTCGGGCCTTCGGGGCCATCACCCACATTCTCGGCAGAATGGATATCTGATATGGCTGACAGGATAAACGTCCTATGGGTCTCGAAGACGGCCCCGTATGACAACGTCCCACATGCGGGCGGCAAGGTGCACAACTATTACCTCAAGGCGCTGCACGCCGACCCCCGCTTCGACGTAAGGCTGGTCACGTTCGCCGACTCCTTGTTCTATCGGGAGGCGAATGACGATCTCTCCGGCTACGGGATCGAGCACGAGATAATCGAGCATAAGACCGAGGGCCTCGCTCATGCCCTCTGGGCCGGACTGAACATGGAGACCAGACTGAACCCTTGGAACCGCTACGGAGGTTTGACGTATAACTTCGAGGCGTTTAAAGCGCTCTCCGCGATCAGGGCCATCGCTGGCTCTGGCTATGCGCCCGACATCGTCATCCTGCAGTGGACCCAGATGGGTCTGCTCGTCGACAAGGTGAGATCGATCTTCCCGGGGGCTAGGTTCGTCCTCATTGAAGAGGATGTCGCCTACCAGGGCGCCGAACGCGCCGCCGATATATCTGGGAGTTCTTTTTTGCGAGGAAGAGCCGCGACTCTAAAGAAGGCCGAGCTCGCCGCACTTGGTGACGCGGATCTCGTCATCCTCAACAACCGCAAGGACCTTGCACTCGTGCGCGGCGAAGGTGTCAAGACCGATTTCTGGGTTTGGTGCCCCTATTACCAGTCGCTTCTGGGAAGCGAGCGAGCATATGACGGTCGGAGGGAGATTGTGTTCTACGGTGCCATGCGCAGGCGCGAGAACTGGTCTGCCGCGCTCTGGTTCCTCGACGAGGTCTTCCCCAGCCTCGAGGGCGATGGCTACCGTTTCACCGTCGTTGGTGCCAACCCTCCTGAGCAGCTAACCTCTCGTGTGCGCGAGGGCGTGACCTTCACCGGTTTTGTTGACTCTGTTGAGCCCTATTTTGCCCGTGCGCTTTGCCTTGTTGCTCCGCTGAGCATGGGCGCCGGCATCAAGGTCAAGGTTCTCGAGGCGATGTCCGCAGGGCTTCCCGTCCTCACGAACGACATCGGGATCGAGGGCATTCCCGCCGAGAACGGCGTCAGCTACCTTCATTGCGAGGCGCCTTCGGACTATTCAAGCTCAATCACGGCGCTTGCCAATAACCCCGGCCTTCGCGACCGTGTCAGCTGCGCCGCGAGGGGCTTGATGCGCGGATCATTCTCCTTCGAAGCGGACGCCAAGGCCTTTCCTAACCGGGTCTTTGCTTTGGCGGTGGGCATATGATGTCTCGTTCCTTCTCCACAAGCAGTCTCATTAACACCAAGATCACCTTCGGAACGGTCCTGCTTGTTGTTTTTGGCTTCTCCTTCATGATGCCCGACATGTTCGCGACCTCATTGACTTATCAGACCGGAAATCTCGCGCTTGTGGCTACGGTTATCTATCTCGTAGCTCAGCGATACAAGCCCTCTCGTGTTGCCATTTGCTCCATAGCCTTCTACCTCTTTCTCGTGACGGCTAGCGCGCTTCACTCTTCGCCGGGCTTTGGCTTGAGCTTTGTCGTTTCGAGGGGCAGGACTGTTGTGTTTGTCTGTCTTGTCGACCTCATGCTGCGACGAGAAAAGAGGTCTACCCTCGGCCTCCTCCTTTTCATGCTCTCCCTAGCGGTCTTTGCAGACTTCATCTCGCTCGTCTTGTTTCCCGACGGACTTTCTTATGGCGTGAACACTACCGATGGGGTCGGCTACGAACACTATTATTCTGAATGGGTTCTTGGCAACAAAAACAACCGCATGTACTGGTACATGGCCCTCGTTACCGTGGCTTACTGGCGCCATAGGCTCTCTCCGAGCTTCTTTTCGCGTCTTGGGCTCGTCGCCCTGTGTGTCGTTTCCCTGATGGGTGCGGCAATTTCGGAGTCAAGCACCTCGATTGTCGCTCTTTCTATCATGTCATGTGGCGTCCTCATGGGAATCTGGCCGGAGCTCCTTCCTTTGCCCAGAGTCAACGGCTACGTCCTCGCCGGGGTCTACCTGGCTTTTGCCGTCGCGATGATTGTGGGGAACGTCGGGTTTCTCGGTGACTTTGTGCAACAAGCATTTGGGAAAGATTTAACGTTCACGGGCCGCGCAGACGTTTGGACAAAAGCATTGGCGCTGATTGCCCAGCGGCCCTTGTCTGGCTGGGGCTACTATGACCCTGATTCGGCGTCGATTCTGTATGGCCGATGGGATTTTGCTAACGCGCACAACCAGATTCTGGAATCCCTTGTCGAGGGTGGCCTGCTTTTCCTGCTGATCTCGTCTGCCCCCATTGTCTGCATATTGCATTCCTCTAGAAAATGCCGATCTTCGAGAGCCGGTGACTTCACTACTCTCGCGATACTGGCGCTTCTCGTAGATATGCTCCTGGAGCAAATACTTGGCATGAAAATCGTTTGGGTCCTACTCCTGCTCTTTGACAGCATGCTCATCGATGATGAGTTGAGAGCCGAGGGGGCAATTGAAGCCGTCCCTGATCTTCCCTTGCGTCGCCCAGCATCTCCTTTGCGGAATGGACACATGGCGTTAGGAGGTAGCCATGCAGACTGGAAATAGCCCCTCGCGCGCACATCGGCTGGTTGTCACCATGTTGACGACAGGTGTTGCTACGCTTTTGGCCTTCGCAATCAATTTCCTACTGACACCCTATATAACGGAGAGGCTCGGCGTCGAGGCATACGGGTTCATAACGCTCGCGAACACGTTTGTGAGCTATGCGATGATTGCCATGACTGCGCTCAACTCATTCTCTACCCGTTTCATTGCCGTCGAGTACCAGAGGGGTGACAAGAAGGCAGCAAGCACTTATTTCACTTCGCTATTCTTTGCTAATGCGGCAGTTAGCCTTGTTATCTTCCTCTGTATGCTGCCTGTCATAGCGACCATTGATGGCGTACTCGACGTTCCTGCCAGACTTGTCTCCGACGTTCAGTACCTATTCGTGCTCGTGTTCGTCAATTTCCTTGTAACAAACGGTTCAAACTCCTTTTCCTCAGCGGCCTACACGAAGAACAGATTGGATATATACGGCTTGTTCCAGGTCGCCTCGTACGTCGTCGAGGCCGCCATTCTTGTCGTTCTTTATGCTGTTTTCGATGCCCACGCCTACTTCTATGGGATTGGACTGTTGGCTGCCGGTCTCGTTCTCCTCGCTGGCAATGTGTGCATATATAGGCGGCTGACTCCTGACATAGAGCTTCGTCCAAGCCTATTTTCGTTAGGCGCAATGAAGACCCTGTTCGTGAACGGGATCTGGAACTCGATTAACAATTTAGGTAATGTGCTTATCAGTGGGATTGATCTTCTGCTCGCGAATGTGCTTCTAAGCGCGGTCGCAATGGGCCAACTCTCGCTATCGCGGACTTTCAGCAGTGTCTTCAGCAGGCTCTACCAGCTTGTCTCCCAGGCTTTCCAGCCATTGTTCTTGGAGAGCTACTCCTCGGACAACAGGGAAGCTCTCCTGTCTCGGCTTAAGCTATCAAGCAAGATGTCGGGCTATTTTGCCAGCTTGATTTTCGCTGGGTTTTTTGCTCTCGGTATTCCCTTTTTTGAGCTTTGGATTCCTGGTCAAGACATTTCACTTGTCTACAGCCTCACGGTGATCGGTGTTGTGGGTTCCTTCTTCGAGGGTTTAGTCAACCCCCTGTACTATATCTATACGCTGACCCTGAAAAACAAGGTTCCTACCTTCATCACCGTTATCGGCGGGGTGGTAAGTGTCATCGGAACAGTTGTACTCCTCGAATTTACGGATTTGGGTGTCTACGGCTGCGCGATAACCACGACGGCAGTCACCAGCTTCATCGCTATCGTTACGAATCCGCTTTACATGACCCATGTTCTCGGGATTTCGCGCATGACCTTTTATCCCACTTTCGCTAGGAGCTTTCTCGCTTGTGTCGTCATGAGCCTCGCATTCTCTGCCGTTTCGTATTTTGCAGCACCAGTAAATTGGGCGTCTTTTATTCTGTGCATCCTTTTGTGCGGAGTTCTAAGTGTTCCTATTTACGTTCTGGCTGCCCTTAATCGCGATGAGAGATTTTCGGTCGCCTTGATGTTGAGAAATAAATTTGCGGCACGAAATTCTTGAACGCTTAACTCGAATAATGAGAGGTTATTTGAATAATGAAATCAACCTTCTGTAATTTTGACGATTGGGTTTCGAGTGTATCTGCGGAGGAGCGGATCGCTATCGAGTCCATGCCCGCTTCCGAACGCGAGGACGCGTTCTACCGCGACCTGGCATTCGGCACGGGTGGCCTGCGCGGCAAGCTGGGTCTGGGGCCCAACCGCATGAACTCCTACACCGTGGGCAAGGCCACGCAGGGCCTCGCCGACTGGCTGAACGCGAACCTCGAGGGCCCGACGGTGGCCCTGTGCCGCGACACGCGCCACGGCAGCGAGGAGTTCGTGCGCCGCGCGGCGTCGGTGCTGGCGGCCAACGGAATCAAGACATACATGTACGAGCGCGTGGAGCCCACGCCCGCCCTCAGCTTCGCGGTGCGCGAGCTGGGGTGCTCGGCGGGCGTGAACATAACCGCGAGCCACAACCCGGCCGCCTACAACGGCTACAAGGTCTACGGCGCGGACGGCTGCCAGATCACCACCGAGGCCGCAGCGGAGATTCTTGCCGAAATCGAGAAACTGGATATCTTTGCAGACGTCAAGACCGGCGATCTTGAAGCAGGCGTGGCAAACGGTAGCATCCAGTACATCCTGGATGAGGTCTACACCGCATTCGTGGATCAGGTCAAGAGCCAGTCTGTTCTGTTTGGCGAAGAAGTCAATAAGGGGATGTAGGCATCGTGTACAGCCCATTGAACGGCACCGGCCTGAAGCCCGTGACCCGCACTCTGAAGGAGATGGGTTACACCAACATCACCGTGATCAAAGAGCAGGAGCAGCCGGACGGCAACTTCCCGACCTGCCCGTGTCCCAACCCGGAGATCAAGGAAGCCATGGCACTGGGCATGGAGTATGCCAAGAAGTGCAACGCGTGACATCAAGGCTGTCTCTTATACACATCTCCGAGC
>URZB01000104.1 GCA_900552295.1 uncultured Collinsella sp. | reverse complement strand
CAGATGTGTATAAGAGACAGACCCTGAGGTCTATACTCATGGAAAACCTCCCATTTCCCGATGTCCAAGAAATGGGAGGCAGTTCACTGTCCCCTTTGTGGTGGTTTGCTCGTTAAAAGCGAAATATCGCTACTTGGAAAGCTCGTCGGCGAGGGCCTCGATCTGGGCGCGCGAGGCGTCGTTGAGCGACCCCAGCACAGTCACCTTGTTCTGCGCCAGGGTGATGTCCTTCATACCCTCGAGCTCCTTAGTCATAACCTTGGCAGCGGTGGGCGCCCAGGAGCCGGCCTCGACGAGCGCCACGGTGCGGTTCTGGTAGGCATGCTCGGCGAGCGTGTGGATAAAGGTGCTCATGAACGGGAAGATCTCGCCTTGATAGGTGATGGAGGCGAGCACCAGACGGTCGTAGCGGAACGCATCCTCAACGGCCTCGGCCATGTCGTCGCGAGCCAGGTCAAAGACGGAAACCTTCTGGCCGCGAGCCTCGAGCGCAGATGCAAGCTCCTCGACGGCAGCCTTCAGGTGGCCGTAGACGCTCGCGTAGGCAATGGTAATGCCCTCGTCCTCGGGCTGATAGCTCGACCAGGTGTTATAGGTGTCGAGGTAGTAGCCCAGGTTCTCGCTAAGAACAGGACCATGAAGCGGGCAGATGATCTGGATGTCCAGGTCGGCGGCCTTCTTGAGCACGGCCTGCACGAACTTGCCGAACTTACCGACGATGCCAAAGTAGTAGCGGCGTGCCTCGCAAGCCCAGCCCTCGGGATCCTCGATGTCGTTGGCGCCAAACTTGCCAAAGCCGTCGGCACTAAAGAGCACCTTGTCGGTGGCCTCATAGGAGAAGAGCACCTCGGGCCAGTGCACGTTGGGGGCGCCGACAAACGTTAGGCTGTGGCCGCCCAGGTCGAGCACGTCGCCATCTTTGACGACCATCTTGCGCTCGGGGTAGTCGGTGCCAAAGTAGTTGACCATCATGCGGAAGGCACCCATGCTGGCCACGATCTGCGCCTGGGGATAGCGCTCCATAAAGGCGGCGATACCGGCGGAGTGATCGGGCTCCATATGGTGAACGACCAGGTAGTCGGGGGTGCGGCCGTCGAGCACGGCCTCGAGGTTGCCGAGCCACTCGTCGACAAAGCCAGCGTCGACCGAATCGGCGACGGCGATCTTGTCGCCCAAGATAACGTAGCTGTTGTATGCCATACCATTCTCGGACACGTCGTACTGGCCCTCGAACAGGTCAATGTCGTGATCGTTGACGCCAATGTAGCGGATATCCTTGGTGATCTCCATCAGGCAAAGCCTCCTAGATAGACAAAAGAACCCGTCTATCATAACACTCGGCAGTATCCCAACTGCTATCTGCCGGCATCCATACCGATTGTTATTGAAATACGATTAATCGCCGTTTACCTGCGCAAACTATGCGCACGGTATCGCCGTGCTATGCCGAATGATGAGCTGGCCGGGAATACGAATGGCAACGTTTTTGCCTGCTGTGCCCGCCTCGGGAACCGCATGCTCAAACACCTCGCGTCCACGCTGATGCAAATCAAATCGCACCGTCGTGAGCTCGTTGTGTGCCACAAAGTCGTCAAGCGAATCATCGACGCCCACCACGCTCACGTCCTCGGGAACGCGCAGACCGCTATCGCGCAGCGCTGCAATCGCGCCATTTGCCATCTGGTCGTTTGCCGCATAAATCGCCGTCATGGTGCGATCGTGCTCGGCCAGGTACCTGCCAGCCTCGTAACCGCTGTTGGCAGACCAGTCGCCCTCGAGCGGCTCTGCCGGCTCGATGTGTTTACGCTCGAGTGCATCCTGCCAACCGGCACGACGAAATTGCTCGTCGACCGAGAACGACGGGCCGCCAATATAGCGAATTTGCTCGTGCCCCAGCTCAAACAGGTGATCCATAAGCAATAGCGAGCAGCCGTAATGGTCGGAATCGACCGTGGTCACCCGCGGATGCGCGTACATGGTAACGATGACCGTACCAATGCCCGGCAGTGGATCAAACGTCTCAAAATCGGGCGCCATGCGGCTCATGCCGATGATGATGCCGTCCACGGGCAGCGCGGCCATACGACGCGTGGCCTCGGCAAGCGAAAACTCCTCGGTCTTGGACATCTCGACCAGCGTGATGGCGCAATGATGCTCGCGAGCAGCGCTGGCGATGCCGTCGATCATTGAGAGGTTGCCAAACTTGGTGACATCGTTGACGCACAGGCCGACCGAATGGTAACGGCCATCACGCAGCGAGCGACCGGCATAACTCGGACGAAAGCCGAGCTCTTGCATGGCGGCCTGCACGCGCTGGCGCGTCTGCTCGTTGACGTTGGGCAAGCCGTTGGCGACGCGCGAAACCGTCTGCTGCGAAACGCCAGCAGCGCGGGCGACGTCGGCCATGGAGACCGGACGCGTGCCTGTATCGTTGGACGGGCGCCTTGCCACAGGATCACCTTCACCCTTGCGAGATCTGAATAGCGTGAATGCCGGCCGAGCAGAAATACACCCCGCGCCGAGGACCGCTATCGTCGGACGCATGTTAACGTACTCTACTTTTTCTATCTGCATCTCTTCTGCTTTATAAGTCCATACGGCACTACCGTTCACGGCCGAATATCGACCGATTACCAGATTCTCAAAAAGTGACAAGCGATGTGTTATGAGTACGTTAACATAGCTCGTAACGTGCGGTATCGTGAACAAATGGTCTATGCCGCTTCAAGTTGTTAACGTACTCATAACGACGCAAAACTCGCCCGTGTGCGCCAAGGAAAGGACTCCCATGACCACCCCCGACGAAAAGACATTCGCCACGCTCACCAAACTGTTCGAGGAGGAGTTTGGCCCCATCGGCGACCGCCAGGTGCTCTACGTGCACGCGCCCGGCCGTTCCGAGATCAGCGGCAACCACACCGACCACGAGGGTGGCCACGTTATCGCCGGCTCGCTCGATGTCGCCGTTGACGGCATCGCCGTGGCGACCGACACCAACAAGGTCCGCATCGCCGATGAGGGCTACCCCACCTTTGAGATCACGCTCGACACGCTGGATATTCAAGAGTCCGAGAAGGGCACGTCCGCAAGTCTCGTCCGCGGCATGGCCCACGAGATTGCAGCCCTTGGCGTTGAGCCCCACGGCTTCGACTTCGCCTTCACCTGCTCCGTCCCCTCGGGCGGCGGCCTTTCCAGCTCTGCCGCCGTCGAGGCCGCGTACGGTCGTGCCATGGAGACGCTCTGGGGCGCGCCCGCAATTGAGCCCGTCGCACTCGCCCAAATGAGCCAGCGCACCGAGAACAACTATTACGGCAAGCCCTGCGGTCTAATGGACCAGGCTGCCGTTTGCCTGGGCGGCCTTGCCTACATGGACTTTGAGGACCAGGCTCAGCCTAAGACCCAGAAGCTCGAGCTCAACTTTGAGGATCACGGTTATGCGCTCGTGCTCGTTAAAGTGGGCACCGACCACGTGGCCGCCACCGACGACTACGCCGCCGTTCCGCGCGAGATGCAGGACGTCGCTGCCGAGTTTGGCAAGGCACGCCTGTGCGAGGTAAACGTGGCGGACTTTGACGCCAAGCTCCCCGAGCTGCGCGCCAAGCTGGGCGACCGCGCCTGCCTGCGCGCCGTTCACTACTTGTACGAAAACGGCCTGGTCGACAAGCGCTGGGCTGCCCTGAACGCCGGAGACATCGATCAGTTCCTGGTCCTGACGCGCGAGTCCGGCGCCAGCTCTGCCATGTACCTACAGAATGTCGTTGCCAAGCTGGGCTCCGAGCAGCCCTCGATGTATGCCCTGGCACTGGCCGAGCACGTGCTCGACGGCCGTGGCGCCGTCCGTATCCACGGTGGCGGCTTTGGTGGCACCATCCAGGCCTTCGTGCCGCTCGACCTGGTCGACACCTTCATTGCCAAGATGAACGGCTGGCTGGGCGAGGGATCTGCCCGCCACTACGCGATTTCTGACAAGGGGGCTTACGCGGCATGGCTGTAATGACTGACGTGCGCAAGGCTGTGCAGGGCCTCATCGAGTA
This sequence comes from uncultured Collinsella sp., assembly GCA_900552295.1. GTDB lineage: Bacteria > Actinomycetota > Coriobacteriia > Coriobacteriales > Coriobacteriaceae > Collinsella. The sequence continues at coordinate 1,994 of URZB01000104.1, read as the reverse complement.
CGCTATCCACCGATCGATGATCGGCCAGGACGATCGCATCTGGGCCTACAACACCATTCTGGAGTGCATCGGTGCTACGGGCCCCGCACTCGACATGGCCTGGGCGCTCCAGGTCGAGAAACTCTCGCTCGTTCACCCCGATACCCTGCCCGACTTTGACCTTGAAGGTACACTTGCCGCGCTTTCCGAGGCTGCCGTTGCCAACGGCGCCGCCGAGGACACGGCGTCGGGCCGCGACCGCATCGCCATGCGCATTATGGGTGTGCTCATGCCGAGACCTTCGATTGTAAACGAGGAGTTCAACGGCCGCATGAGCGTCGACGAGCCCCGCGCCGCGACCGACTGGTTCTACGGTCTGTGCTGTGACGCCGGCTACGTGCGCCGCGCCGCCATCGCGCGCAATATCAAATGGAGCACCCCCACCAACTGGGGCGATCTTGAGATCACCATCAACCTGTCGAAGCCTGAGAAAGACCCGCGCGATATTGCCGCGGCCGGTGCCGCCAAAAACACGGGCGAGAAGTATCCCGCCTGCCAGCTCTGCATCGAAAACGAAGGCTATCCCGGACGCTCCGCTGCAGCCGACGGCGGCGCCCATCCCGCCCGCCAGAATCTGCGCGTTATCCCCATTAAGCTCGACGGCGAGCGCTGGGGCTTCCAATACAGCCCGTACGCGTACTTTAACGAGCACTGCATTGCCATGAGCTCCGAGCATCGTCCGATGCACGTCGACCGCAAGGGTCTGACCTGCCTGCTCGACTTTGTGGACCTGTTCCCGCATTACTTTATTGGCTCCAACGCCGACCTGCCCATCGTGGGCGGCTCGATTCTGTCGCACGACCACTTCCAGGGCGGCGCGCACGAGTTCCCCATGATGCATGCCGCCGAGGTCTCGCAGTTTAGCGTGCCCGGCTTTGACCAGGTCAGCGGTACCGTGTTACAGTGGCCGCTTTCGGTGCTGCGACTGCGCTCGCACGACCGCGCCCAGCTGCTCGACGCCGCCGAGAAGATCATCCTCGCCTGGCGCGAGTGGACCGATGAGTCGGTGGGCGTCATCGCGCACACAGCCGACGGCGTGGCGCACAACACCGTGACGCCCGTCATCCGCCGCGTCGACTCCCGCGGCAATGCCGGCGGCGAGATTTACGAGGCCTACCTGGCGCTTCGCTGCAACATCACGACCGACGAGCATCCGCTGGGCGTATTCCACCCGCATGCCGAGTACCACCACATCAAGAAGGAGAACATCGGCCTGATCGAGGTCATGGGCCTGGCCATTCTTCCGCCGCGCTTGGTTCCCGAGCTCGGCGCTGTCCGCGAGCACTTGCTGGCGGCCAAGGCCGATGCCAGCTACGACCTTGCTGGCGCGCTCGAGGGCGACGACCTTTGCCGCAGCCACGCCGCATGGGCCAAGGACGTCTTTGCCCGCCGCGCCGACGAGCTTACGGCCGACAACGCCATCGACATCCTGCACGAAGAGGTCGGCGTGGTGTTTGGCCACGTGCTCGACAACGCCGGCGTCTTTAAGTGGGACGAAGCCGGCCGCGCCGCCCAACAGCGCTTTATCGACTCGTTGTAATGATCCCTTGGGGACGGAGGAAAACGGATCATTTCGTCTTCAAGACAACGGCGCCCGCCGGCAACATCGCCGGCGGGCGCCGTTTTTGAGTGTAGTCATTGGGGTCATTCTTAAGGGGCGTTCTTAAACGACTAGTCATTAAAGAGCGTCCCCAATGACTACTTGCGACCAAGGCAACGCCGGTGTCTTGGCAACGACAGCGAAAACGCCCCTAAGCGAGCAAGGTGACGTGAAAGAGGAGGGCATTGACCTTTTGGTCATGCCCGACGATTGAACGTCAGATTGCCGCTTAGGGGCGTTTGCGGCGTCGCGCCGTTACGCGGTTTGGTAAAACCGCGTAACCCTACAGTTCAGTCACGACAACACTGTTGTAGATCTGTCTCTTATACACATCTGACGCTGCCGACGATAAGGC
>URZB01000103.1 GCA_900552295.1 uncultured Collinsella sp. | reverse complement strand
TTATCGTCGGCAGCGTCAGATGTGTATAAGAGACAGCAGAACACCGTTCTGTGCCCCCGATTTTTACCTTGGCCCGAACGCCGCTATCGGCTACATCACCATGTTCAGCGCGTTAACAAACTCCTGGGCCTTCGCACGGCTGTTCAGGCTAAAGACGCAAGCGGTCAACAGACGATTGCGCAGAAAAACATCGCGGCCTTTGATTCTATTGACGCCCGTAATGTCCTTAAGATAAACAATCTCGGTGTGCTTGCCGCCAAAAGTGCCCTTCTTGAGTACCTCAATGCGGTTAGGGTAGATCTTGACGTCTTTATACCTACCCGAACCTTTGTCCTGGAATAGCAGCGTGTTGTTGTCCATACACGTCACTCCCGTGGGGTTCGCTAAAACTGTCTCTATGGCCACATTTTAGTCACCGCAAGGCCCCATGCGATGATGTCAGACAGCACAGCAATTCGTGTCCGCGCGAGGCTTTAAACTAAATTCGATAAAGATGCATTCCACAAGAGGAAAGCGGGGCGACAGTGATGGGCGAACTGGTAAACCGTGGAGAATCGGCAATCGTGCCCGAAGGTTTTTACAAGCAGGTCTCCTCGATTCTCAACGCCGCTCGCGACAAGGCCTATACCGCTGTTAACTTTGCGATGGTTGAGGCATATTGGGAGATCGGCAAGAGTATTGTTGATGAACAGGGCGGAGAGGAGCGCGCCAAGTATGGCGATGCACTGATCGACGAACTTGCCGTTAGATTGACTAAGGATTTTGGCAGAGGCTTCAACGCCAGAAGCTTAAGATACATGCGTCAGTTTTATCTTGCGTTCCCAATCCGGAACGCGCTGCGTTCCGAATTGAATTGGACACATTACCGCAGGTTATCGCGTATAACCGACCCTGATGCTCGAACATGGTACATGAACGAATGTGCCGATTCTCGCTGGAGCACGCGTCAGCTCGAGCGCCAGATCAACACCATGTTCCGCGAGCGCCTACTTGCCAGCAAAGACAAAGAGGCCGTCATCCAGGAAATCCAAAAGAGCGCCCCGGCTCGTCGCCCCGAGGATATCATCCGCGACCCATATGTACTGGAGTTTTTAGGTTTCTCGGACGATACTGCGTTTCGCGAGAGCGATCTAGAGCAGGCGCTCATCACGCATCTTCAGAAGTTCCTGTTGGAGCTTGGCCGTGGTTTCGCTTTCGAGGCGCGCCAAAAGCGCATCACCTTTGATGGGCGCCATTTCTATATTGACCTTGTTTTTTACAACTATCTGATGCGCTGCTTCGTGCTCATCGACCTTAAGACCGATGACCTTACGCATCAGGACCTGGGCCAGATGCAAATGTATGTGAACTACTACACGCGCAAGCTCATGAACGAAGGCGACAATCCGCCCATAGGCATCGTGCTCTGCGCGGACAAAAGCGATTCGATCGTCGAGTACACGCTGCCCGAAGACAACGACCAAGTGTTTGCCGCCAAATACCTGCCATATCTTCCAAGCAAGGAAGAGCTGGCTCGCGAGCTGAGTGCCGAGTACCGCGCCATCAACGAAGCGACTAATGGCGAAACGCAAGGGTAGCAGCACATTGCGACCGAAACCACCGCAGCCGTCGCAGGCGCACTCGCGGTTGCGACGCACGCTACGAAACAATACCGGTCATGGACGCCGGCAACGACATTCCAGCCGTGGCTGGCGAGCGTGACCTGACAGGCAAAGACGCGGCCTTCGTCTGATGTGGATCCATTGGTTGCCACAGAAAAGGGCCGGTTGCAGCCGGCCCTTTAGACGATAATACCTGCGTTGCCCGCGCTTCCGAAGTGTGACTAGCTGAGGAGCGGGTTCCGCGGCACAACCTGATTTTACCCAGTGAGGAGGCTCTTTTGCAGCCGCTCCACTGTTTATTTACATCTGGCACCCTCAAACAATCAGACGGCAGCCCGCACTCCTGAGAGCTGCCCCGCACCCCCGGCCATCACCTTACGGCAACAACCGGTGCTACTCCCCTACTTCCCAAATAGCGCACCCAGCAGACCGCGGCGTTTGGGCTTCTCCTCTCGGTAGGAACCCTCGACGGCGGCTGCAACCTGGCGCGGTTGCTCGCCGCCTCCACGGCGCACGATCTGGTACAGGAAGGGCGATTTAACGTATTTGACCTCGACGGGCGTGGCGTGCACGGTGCTCTCACCGGACAGATGCAGGCTCGGGCTGAGCGGCGCCACGATATGCGTTTCGCGCTTGTCACTAAACACCACCGCGGCCGCGCGGCCCGTCTGTCCGTTTACGGCAATGCGCACCTGCTCGCCATCGCGGCTGTCCGTCGCCGGACGATCGACAAAGTAGACCGGCACCATCACCAGGCCATCCTTATGCTTGCGGGCCTTGCGCGCCCAGGTTCGGATGCTCTTTTTATTGAGCCCCAGTACGGCCTCGGCATCGTTGCCCGCAACGTCGAGCGCCAACTTATCAATGACCACCTGGTCCTTGGTAGATGCATCGACGGAGACGACGCGGAAGTCGCCTTCCTGCATGGCGGGATCGAACGGACCGACCTTGGCAAAGTCCCACGGTTCCAAAATGCCCATGAGGCGAACGTCCAGGTAGTTTGCCCTGGGGTATGCCCAGTCGAGCACCTCGTAGTACACCAGGGTTTCCTTGCTCAGGCCCTTGCCCGGGAAGCTCGCCATCATGCGCAGGTCCGCCAGCGCCATGGGGAAATAGAAGAGCATCATGTCGTTTTGGATCGCATCTTCCACGTCGTGCCCGGCAAAGGCATCCGGGTACTGGCGCACCAGCTGCAGCGCGTTGGCACGTGCCTGCTGCGGCGAGATTTCGCAGGGAATACCCTGATCCGGCACATACTCCGCACCCACGCCCATGGTCAGACGCTTGCTAAACGTCCCCGGCTTGAGCAGGTCGGCAATGCCGATCTTGTTGCCGCAGGACGGGCACTCAAACACGCGCTGGGTCGACTCGCCCTCAAAGGACGCACCACAGAAGGGGCAAGGAATGCTCACATGCGTGGCCTCTTGGAACTCCTGCGCCGTGCCGCGATCCTCCCACAGCAGATGTTCCAGGACCGACTGATTGCGCCAGTGCGAATTGAAGAAATACCAGTCCGGGTCCTCCGGGCGCTCGAGTTGCGACATATGCGTGAGCTTGAGCAGTCCATCCACCACCGTCAGCGGCGTATGGCGAATGCCCAGGGCGCTCTTGGGCTCCCCCGCATCAGCCTGCCACGGAACGACCGTGCCGCAATAGGCGCACTCAAAGCTGCGCTTAGCCTGGTGCGAGTACATAGGGCCGCCGCAGTTTTGACATTTAATGGCAAACATCTCTTCCATGGAAACGTCCTCCTTTGCACAGGGGCTGTCGACATTAAGTATGTCGAGCAAGCAGGCACATGCCCATACCCATGTGGCCCAAAATGGACCACCCAGGCAGACGAGAAGGCTCGCTCGTTAGCACCGGCAGACTATTGCTGCATTTTCTGAGCATCGGTGCACGGCGCCCCCGCGCGAGCTACACTATCCCCTTAAACATGATTGTGAGGACGACCGCTATGCTATTTGTAAATCGGCTGGTACATACGCTTGTTCCCGGCAGCGAGAGCGAGCCGGTCGATGCATCTTGCCGCACCAACGCGGGCTTTTCCGCAAGCCTCGTCTGCATTGGCCTCAACATCACCCTGTGCCTGGCCAAGGGCATCGCGGGCCTGCTCGCCGGCTCCGTCTCCCTCATCGCCGACGCTTTCAACAACCTCTCCGATGCCTCGAGCAACATCGTGAGCCTGCTCGGATTCCGACTTGCCAGCCGCCCGGCCGACGAAGGTCACCCCTATGGCCACGGCCGCTATGAGTACCTAGCCGGCCTGTTTGTCGCCGTCCTGGTTTGCGCCGTCGGCATCAACCTGATCCTTGAGTCGGTCACCAAGATCATCAAGCCTTCCCCCACTGCATATTCGGTGCTCTCCTTAGCCGCCCTCGTCTTGTCCATGCTCGTTAAGCTCTGGATGGCCGCGTTCAACCGCACGCTGGGCGACCGCATCGACTCGGAGACGCTCATCGCCACAGCACAGGACTCCAAAAACGACGTCATCACCTCGGGCTCGGTCTTGGTGGCGGTGCTTATTTCGCAGACGACCGGCTTTGACCTCGATGGCTGGGCAGGCCTGGGTGTGGGCATCTTCATCTGCATCAGCGGCATGGGCCTGGTGCGCGACGCCATCAGCCCGTTGCTGGGGCAAGCGCCCGACCCCAAGCTCGTCCAGGCAATCCGCGACAAGATCATGTCCTATCCGCAGGTCTTGGGCACACACGACCTGATGGTGCACGACTACGGCCCCGGTCGTCAGTTTGCCAGCGCCCACGTGGAGATGCCTGGCGAGGGTGACGCATTTGAGCACCACGAGATTCTGGACACCATCGAGCACGACATCAAGCGCCAGATGGGCATCGATATCACGCTGCACTGCGACCCCATCGCCACCACCGGCGACGATCTGCGCGGCTGGGTCAAGCGCGGCGTCATGCAGATTGATCCCGCGCTCTCCATCCACGACCTGCACGAACACGACGGGTTCGTTTCGTTTGACCTGGTGCGTCCCGACGGCTTTGACATATCCGACGAGGAGCTGCTGGAGCTCGTCACGCGCATCGTGCACGAGCGCCGGCCCGACGTCTCATGCGTCGTTACGTTTGACTCGGGCTTTAGCTCGCCCGACCGTCCGGCCGAGCAGTTGTAGCCTGCTTAACAGCTAGTTTCCCTGCGCGCCCGAAATACCGTTTTGTAGGGCATCCCAAGCGTTCGTTGCCATATCGCCCAGGTTCTGTGCGGTATCGCCGAGATTCTGAGCCGTGTCGCCCAGCTCTTGCGCCTTGTCTCCCAACTCCTGTGCCTTGTTGCTCAAGTCCTCCAGCGTGTTGGAGCTCGAGCTGTCGGTACCGCTTTGTCCGTCGGACGAGTTGCCCAAGCCGTTCTTGTGCGTGAGCTGAATTTCAAGGTTGCCGCTGTCGTTATAGTAGGCAGAAGTAACGACCCAGTTGGCATCGACGACGGGCGTTGAGCCATCATCAGTCAGGACCACGGCATTCGAAAGATCGGCCCCGCGCGACTTGAGGAGCTTCTTGGCGTTGGACCAGTACTGCCCCGGAATATCGCTCAGATCGACGGTGCTAGACGAGGCGGACTCGGTTTGTTCGGCAGCGGTATCGGCCGTTGAACTCCCTCGCTTGTTGAGCATGCCCGACACGATGGCAAACACAACCGACAGCGCAAAGAAGATCGCCAGCACGATGAGGATCTTCTTGATCACGCTCGACGAACGCGACGGCTTCTCTTCCTCGTCCTCGCCATATTGCGGAATCGACTTGGGGTACTCGCGATACGGCTCGCGCGACTCGTAGCGAGGCTGCGCCGTGCGAGGCAAATACGTCGTCTGCTGAGGCTGCGGAATGGGATTCTGCGGCAGGCTGTCATAGGAATTCGGCGTCGAGGCAGCATAAGAATCCTGCGGCGCGTAATCAAACGGATCCGGAGCTGCGTTGCCATAGGGGCCTTGCGAAGATGCAGCGTAAGAATCCTGCGCCGTGTCGCCATAGCCCATAACCCGGGTGGGCTCGGCAGAAGGCTGCGTCGCGGCGGGGTCGGTATAACCGGGGTTGGGAACAACGCGGGTCGCATCGGCGCTATCGCCAGCCTGCGCGGAACCGTAGCCGCCCATCACGGTTGTCTTGTCCTGATCCATGCAACGATTCCTTTCCGTCGCGCGTGAGCAACAAGTTATCCATGCATTCTACCCGCGCAAAAGCCTATGATGGGCAGAGTCCGTCGGTATCTACAAGACATGCGCGGGCCTAAGAATCAAAAAGCCCCGCCGTGCCTTGTGGGCGCGGCGGGGCGGGCTAGCAGCTATGGACAGCAGGCTTAGAACAGGCCGGTGATGTTGCCGTCGTTGTCGACGTCGATGTTTTCGGCCGCGGGCACCTTGGGCAGACCCGGCATGGTCAGAACACTGCCGGTCAGCGCGACCACAAAG
>URZB01000102.1 GCA_900552295.1 uncultured Collinsella sp. | reverse complement strand
CATGCCTTCTCACTGCCGGGTCCTCTGGCAAAAGCCCCCAGAGGTAGGGCAGCACGACCTTGTCCCGATAGGGCCTGGTGGAAAGCGGCATGGACGATGACAGCGGAACGCCGCGGTAGCCTCTCCCGTAGGCGAAGGAAAGCGAGCCGGCCCCGTCCTGGGAAAGGGCTCCTGCGAGCTTGCCGGCGACGAGCGCATCGAGGACGCCGGCCGTCATCGCGCACCTCCCGTCAGGATGGAGAGAGCGCCTGCGGAGGCATCAGCGCGAGCCGCGACCCCTCCGATGCCCAACTGCTCAGCTTGCGGCTCATCTGAGGGGTTGCCGACGGTCAGCTCCAGCCCCAGGGCCCCGAGTACGGCGGTGAGCTTGTCCAGTTGCACGCCGGGGTTTTGTCCCAGCTCCAGCGACCAAAGGCAGCGCTTCGACACGCCCGCGGCCTCTGCCAGCTGAGCCTGGGTCATCCCCAATTCAGCGCGCCTGTCCTTTATGACGTAGCCTATCTCCAGCGCGTCGACCATGGACACCCTCCCGTCTCAGGTAAATTAATTCTTCGCATTATTATGCGATCATGATAATTCGCAATATTATGCGAGTCAATATTCTCGCAACATTATGCGTTTTCACGTTTCGGCCAAAACGCCCTCGAAGACCCGGCAAGGCTAATGGAGCGCATGGGGCACAATATCCCCTCCGTCATTATTGAGCACTTGGACTTCTTCCAATCCTCCGACGTCGTGAAGGTCTATTACGACAACGGCCAGGACATCGTCAAGCAGGCGCTCGACCGTTCAGTGAGCACGGTCCTCTCAAAAGGAGTCGTCCGGCGCCGCAAGACCTCGATGACCGATTACCGCCTCGAGCAAGTGGCGGATTACCTCTGCACCATCGAACTCGCTTTGGTCAAGTACGAGGCCAAGGAGGACGGCGAGACGTACAACAAGTTCTTCGGCGGCATCGGCTCTTTCAAGAGGAACTGGCTCAAGCAAGCCCGCAGCAAGTTGATATAGCTGGCCCCGAGGCTCCAAAAGGAACGATCGTCCCTTCCCGCGCAGAAGACAGGCTGCCAGCGAGAAACCCCAGGTAACGCGTTTCAAGCGGCGAAAGCCGGAGTGCGAGCAAAAACATCGTGGGCATTATTCACCGGCACCGCCACATATACAGCAGCAGGCGCGGATTCGATTGAACCCACGCCTGCTATCTTGCGTTGTAAGTTATATCGAACCTGTGTTCTATTCCCACTCGGTGGTCCCAGTTCTGCCGTCCCGTCATTCCAGTTACGCCCAGTTTTCGCTGCCGTCTCGAATCGAGTGCCGACAAGTAGCACTATGTCGTGTTTCGTCGGCTTCGGGGACAAAAGCTGGGACAGTTTCAAAAACTCATTTCGAACTCAAGGCATTGAGCTTTCGTTTTTGTCCCAAAGGGCATGACGGACCATCTTCAAAGGCTCGATAGCGCCGAAAACACCCGTTTTGAAACTCAACCGCTCTTTAGCGCGCAAGCCACCAGCCCCAACCGCAAGTGAATCAACGCTGGCGGCTTTCGAGCCGTTCGCAAAACCGCAGGTCACAATATTCAGCTATTGATCGCAAAGAGGAATCGTGTCAGGTGGCTATCTCATGAGTTCCTCCGTGACCGACGTGGCCACCGGTGCGCCGTGCGGTTTTGCCCATCTTGAAGCCAAAACTGACATCGCGTGCACGATGCTATCGCCACACGATGTCAGACATTGTTCCCGACTTGACCTGATTGCTTCGCGATGGATTTCATGGCCCTAGAGGAAAAAGTCCCTCGCGCTCACGATGCGGATGCCGTCGATATCCGTGTCGTAGGAACCCTGCCTCACGACCACGATCTTCTCGTGGTTGTCTCGTATCGACTTCAGAGGGGCGATCTCTCGCTCCCTGGTCTCGCTTGCGAACATCTCGTCAGTCGCCTGCACGTAGAGCACGCGCCCGTCCTTCGTCGCAACGAAGTCGACTTCCTTGCCATAGAGCTTGCCCACATGCACGCTCCATCCTTCGTAGAGCAGCTGGAGATACACGGCGTTCTCGAACAGGCGGCCAGTATCCGTGACCCTATAGCCGGCCATCCAGGTCCTGAAGCCGGTGTCGACGATGTACTCCTTTGGGTTCGTCTTGAGGAGCGCCTTGCCGTGCAAATCGTAACGCGTGGCACGATAGAACAGGAAGGCCTCCTCAAGCGCACCCACATACGAGGAAACGGTCTTGTTCGTGGTCTTCGGCCCCGCAGAAGTTAACGCGCCGGCGATTCGACTCGACGAGCACTCGTTGCCGATGTTGTCCGCCAGGAATTCGGCCACATGGCGCAGCAGAGAAGGGTCAGTCACCGCACTTTTGCCCTTCCCGCGCTCACGGTTGACAATATCACGCACGGCGATGGCTTCGTAGACGCCGGACATGTACGCCGAGTGCTGCGCCTGGGTCGTCGAGAGGGATGCGATGGCTGGCATGCCCCCATACTCAAGGTAACGAGTAAGCATGTCGTCGAAGAGAACGGGATCCCCCTCGGGAGTGAGAGCCACCGAAGTTCCCGATACGAACTCGATTCCGCAGAAGTCGGCGAACTCGGAGAAGGACAGGGGCAGCATCTTTACCTCTACGTAGCGCCCGGAGAGATAGGTGGCCAGCTCGCTCGAGAGAAGATACGCATTCGAGCCCGTGAGGTAGATGTCGCAATCGAAGTCGACCCTCATTGCGTTGACCGCATCCTGCCAGCCATCGATTCTCTGGGGCTCGTCTATGAAAACGTAGGTGCGACCCTTGTCCGACAGGCGCCCGCGAACGTAATCATAAAGCTGGTCCTCCGTCTTGATGCCCGTACCCTTGCTTTCCAGGTTGACGCTCACAAAGCCGCGGCCAGCGACTCCTTCAGACTCGATGGCCATCCTAATTAGATCGAGAAGGCTCGACTTGCCGCACCTGCGCACGCCCGTGATCACCTTGATGAGGTCGGTGTCACGGAAGAGCATCGCCTCCTCGAGGTATCTATCGCGGTTCCTGAGTCTGCCACCCTTCAAAAGCTGCTCCTAAAACTCGAATCTGGTTACACTTTTAGGAGTATCGTAACTCCACGCCACAAGATGAGCAAAGAGCGCACCTCGAGACGGATCGACCAAGGGGATTACGCACCTGCCGAGAGGCAGGGCAGCTTGCTCGATCGACGCGGACTACCAATTGATAAACCCCAAAAGCCGGACCGCACGGCGGCGCTCGTTTCGCTAAATCGGCTTGATGGGATGGCGAATCACGGTCTTGAGCTTCTCCGGCGCGTACTTGCGCGGGTCGGAGAGGTAAATCTCGTGACAGAGGCGGGATTCGGAGAAGTCGGGCGCATATCCCCGTTCCGCCGCAAATGCACGCATGGCGCCTATGATCGTCAACTCGTCATCGTAAGGCCCGTATAGCAATGGGCGCGGCTTCGGAAGAGGCCGCGCCCATTGGCAAACACTATAGCATAGAATCGAACGTCTGTTCTACTCCCACTCGATGGTCGCGGGCGGCTTGGACGTGATGTCGTAGCACACGCGGTTGGCGCCGGGAACCTCGGCAACGATGCGGCCGGAGATGCGGGCCAGTACGTCGTAGGGCAGCTTGGCCCAGTCGGCGGTCATGGCATCGCTGGACTCGACGGCACGCAGGATGATCGGGCGCTGATAGGTGCGCTCGTCGCCCATAACGCCGACGGACTTGATGTCGGGCAGAACCGCGAAATACTGCCAGCAGCTGTGCTCGGAGTTGCGCTCGCCGGTCTGCTCAAACAGGCGCTGGTTGTAGGCGTCGAGCTCCTCGCGCACGATAGCGTCGGCGTTCTTGAGGATCTCGAGCTTCTCCTTATCGACCGCGCCGATGATACGGATGGCAAGACCCGGGCCCGGGAAGGGCTGACGGAACACGATGTGACCCGGCAGGCCCAGCGCCAGACCAAGCGCGCGGACCTCGTCCTTAAAGAAGTGATCGAGCGGCTCGATAAGGTCGAAGTGCACGCCCTCGGGGAACGGGATCAGGTTGTGGTGGCTCTTGATGGTGGCCGTCTTGCCGCCCGTCTTGCGAGCGCCGGACTCGATGATGTCGGGGTAGATGGTGCCCTGAGCCAGGTATTTGACCGGCTTGCCATCGGTCTCGAGCTGCTGGGCCACGGCGAAGAACTCTTTCCAGAACTGCGTACCGATGATGCGGCGCTTCTCCTCGGGCTCGGTCACGCCAGCCAGAAGCTCGGCATAACGGTCCTCGGCGTGAACGTGGATAAAGTCGACGTCAAACTGCTTGGTGAAGACCTCCTCCACCTGCTCGGGCTCGCCCTTGCGCAGCAGGCCGTGGTTGATGAACACGCAGGTCATCTGCTTGCCCACCGCGCGAGCGCCCAGCGCAGCCACGACGGAGGAGTCGACGCCACCGGACAGGGCCAGAATCACGCGGTCGTCGCCGACCTTCTCGCGGAACTCGGCCGTCATGGTCTCGACCAGGTTGTCCATGCTCCAGTTGGGCTCCAGGCCGCAAATCTCAAACAGGAAGTTGCTCAGCAGCTGCTGACCGTACTCGGAGTGCTTGACCTCGGGGTGGAACTGCGTGGTAAAGATTTTGCGCTCGGGGCACTCCATGGCAGCAACCGGGCACACGTCGGTGCTGGCGGTAACGGTAAAGCCCTCGGGCACCTCGGAGACGGCATCGCGATGGCTCATCCACACGGTCTGCTCCATAGGCGTGGAGTTAAAGAGCTTGGCGCCAGCCGTGCGCGTGATAGTGGCGCGGCCGTACTCGCCCACCTCGGAGTGACCGACCTTGCCGCCGAGCGTCACGGCCGTGATCTGATGGCCGTAGCAGAAACCCAGGACGGGAAGGCCCAGGTCAAAGATGGCGGGATCGATAGACGGAGCATCCTCGGCGTACACGGAGGCTGGACCGCCGGAAAGGATGAGCGCAGAGGCGTTCATCTCGCGAATCTCGTCGGCCGAGATGTCGCAGGGGACAATCTCGGAATACACGTTGAGGTCGCGGACGCGACGGGCAATGAGCTGACCGTACTGCGCACCAAAGTCGAGTACGAGGACCTTTGCGGAAGCCTTTTGATCCATGGTTCCCCCTCTTGTTGGCGGGGAGCCGGTGCCCACCCGCGCGAATAAACGAAAATTGCTTTCATAGTGTACACGTTATATGGGGTTTCTCGTCCCTCGCAGCCATCAGTGCACGGCAAACGCACGACCAGGGCCCCTATTTGACGGCAATTGAAGTGTTACCAAACGTTACAGATGATGTAATACGTTTGAACATTGGACGCCCTGTGCCACAATACTGCCGAACGACTCCGCCTCTGTGGCGGCAAATACGATAGGAATACCAGCATGAAGCGCATCCTTCTCATCGCCACGGGCGGCACCATCGCATCGACCGAGGACGGCAACGGCCTCTCCCCCGCCCTGACCGGTGAGGAACTCGCCCAGAGCGTCCCCGAGATCTCGGGCCTCTGCGAGCTCGACGTCGTGCAGCCCATGAACATCGACAGCACCAATATGCGCCCGAGCGACTGGATGCGCATCCGCGATGTCATCGTCGAAGGCTATGCCGATCACGACGGCTTTGTGGTCCTGCACGGCACCGACACCATGAGCTACACCGCGGCGGCGCTTTCCTATCTGATTCAGGACAGCCCCAAGCCCATCGTGCTCACCGGCTCGCAAAAGCCCATGGGCAACCCCTTTACTGATGCCAAGCTCAACCTGTACCAGAGTCTGCTCTATGCACTCGACGAGCATTCGCACGATGTTTCGATCGTGTTTGGCGGCGTAGCCATTGCCGGTACGCGTGCCCGCAAACAGCGCACTATGAGCTTTAACGCGTTCATTAGCGTCAACTATCCTCCCATCGCTTATATCCGCAACGACCGCATCGTGCGCAACGGGCTTCACGGCACTCACCAGAATGAGAGCCCGGTGCATTTCTACGACAGTATCGACCCGCGCGTATTTGTCCTTAAGCTGACGCCCGGCGTGAACCCGGGTATCCTGGACGCCCTAGCCGATAGCTACGATGCTGTAATTCCTGTCTCTTATACACATCTCCGAGCCCACGAGACGGAGCTACATCT
>URZB01000101.1 GCA_900552295.1 uncultured Collinsella sp. | reverse complement strand
GTAGCTCCGTCTCGTGGGCTCGGAGATGTGTATAAGAGACAGGCCCAAAGCGCTACAAAAGTTCCCCTTGCGGCGGCTTGTTTCGTTGGTTTGTCTTGATCTGTAACAGTTGTAAGGCCGAAAACGGGCTAGATGTTACAGATTGAGATTATTTAGGTCGATATCGGTCGTTTGTCTCGATCTGTAACATCTAGGGTCGATTTCGCCGAGTTACTGTTACGGATCGAGATTTTCTTCTCAGCGGAATTTGAATGTCTCAATCTGTAACAGGTGGGCCGAAAAATGGACTCTAACTGTTACAGATCGAGATGTTTGTGGGAACCGCCACAAAGGTGCCTGTCCCCTTTGTGGCGGTTTGGGATGGGGCTTAGTACTGCCACATGTGGTTGACGGGGCCGGAGCCTTTGCCCATGTCAAAGCCAGCGGCGAGAGCGCCCGTTAGGTAGGCCTTGCCGGCGTTGACGGCATCGGCAAGATCCATGCCCTGGGCCAGCGCGCAGGCGATGGCGGACGAAAGCGTACAGCCAGTACCGTGCGTGTTGCCGGTCTCGATGCGCTTGTGGCGGAACCACGTGGTGAGCGGATCGCCCAGATGGTTGCCCTCGTCATCGAGCGGCGCGGGCTCTGCTAGCACATCGTTGGCCTCGTTGACAAAATGCCCGCCCTTAACGAGAGACGCGCAGCCAAAGCGACGGGTGAGAAGCATGGCGGCATTTTGCTGCGTGCGCTCGGAATCGACCTCATAATCGAGCAGCGCCATGGCCTCGGGAATGTTGGGCGTGATAACGGTCGCCAGCGGGAACAGGCGGCGGGTGAGTGCCTCAGCGGCATCCTCGGCAATGAGGCGAGCACCCGAGGTGGCGACCATGACGGGGTCGACGACGATATTTTGTGCGTCCCAGGCGCTCAAGCGGTCGGCGATAACCTCGATAATCTCGGCAGAGGAAACCATGCCGATCTTGACGGCGCTGGGTCGTATATCGTCAAAAACGGCATCGATCTGCGCTGCGACAATATCCGGGGAGATGTTCTGCACGGCGGTAACGCCCAGTGTGTTTTGCGCTGTGATGGCTGTGATGGCCGTCTCGGCATACAGGCGGTGCGCCGTGATGGTCTTGATGTCGGCCTGAATGCCGGCGCCACCGCTGGAATCGGATCCTGCGATGGATAGAACGGCGGGTACCTTACTGCGATCCATGTTCGCTCCCTTGTTCGGTCGGATTCAAATGGGTCTTTAAGTCTGCATTATAAAGAGGCCCAGGCCGGCGATATGCCGAACCCGGGCGCGAGATGCAATTTTTACGCAAATGCAAGCAAATGTTCACAGGTTAACAATTGGCAGGTGCTGCGGCGAGCCCATAGGCGATCGCGGCGATAAGGCTAGTCCTCCATGCCGAGATCGATCGTCGTACCCTCGAACACCTTGTTGACGGTGCGGACGGCGCACATCTTGCCGCACATGGTGCAGGTGCCCTCGGTGGCGGCGGGGGATTCCTCGTAGCGCTTCTTACCGGTGACCGGGTCGAGCGCACACTTCCACATGGCGTCCCAGTCGAGCTTGCGGCGTGCCTGGCCCATCTTGTCGTCCATGTCGCGGGCGTGGGGCACCTTCTTGGCGATGTCGGCGGCGTGTGCGGCGATCTTGGTGGCCATGAGGCCATCGAGCACGTCCTGGGCGTTGGGTAGGCACAGGTGCTCGGCCGGTGTCACGTAGCATAGGAAGTCGGCACCGGAGCTGGCGGAGATGGCGCCGCCGATGGCAGCGGTTATGTGGTCGTAGCCCACGCCGATATCGGTCACCAGCGGCCCGAGCACATAGAACGGGGCGTTGTGGCACAGGCGCTTCTGCAGTTTCATGTTGGCGGCGATCTCGTCGAGCGCCATGTGACCCGGGCCTTCGACCATGACCTGGACGCCGGCGGCCCAGGCGCGCTTGCACAGCTTGCCCAGCTCGATCATCTCGGCGGTCTCGGTGGCGTCGTTGGAGTCGTAGAGGCAGCCCGGGCGGCAGGAGTCGCCGAGCGAAATCGTCACGTCGTACTCGTGGCAGATTTCGAGCACCTCGTCGTAGAACTCGTAGAACGGATTCTCGTTGCCGGTGACCTCCATCCATCCAAACAGCAGCGAGCCGCCGCGGCTGACGATGTTCATAAGGCGGCCGGTCTCCTTGAAAGTTTTGATGACCGATTTATTGATGCCGCAGTGGATGGTCATAAAGTCCACGCCGTCCTCGGCGTGTGCGCGCACGACCTCGAGCAGGTCGTCCTTGGTAAGCTTGACCAGCGGCTTTTCCATGTAGCCGATGGCGTCGTACATGGGGACGGTGCCCACCATGAGCGGCGTCTCGTCGATGAGCTGCTGGCGGAACTGGCGCGTCTTGCCCGAGTTGGAGAGGTCCATGATGGCGTCGGCGCCAAAGTCCTCGGCGATCTTGACCTTCTTCCATTCCTCGGCGGCATCGGCCTTGTCGCCCGAGATGCCCAAGTTCACGTTGACCTTGGTGGACAGGCCCTCACCGACGCCAAAGGCGCGCATGCCCTTTTTGATGTGCACGATGTTGGCGGGAATCGCGATGCGGCCGTCGGCCACGCGCTCGCGGATGTACTCGGGGTCGCGATGCTCGCGCTCGGCGACCTCCTTCATCTGCGGTGTGATCTGCCCGGCGCGGGCGAAGTCGATTTGCGTGACGAGCTTGGGCTCGGTCTGTGTGCTCATTGGCACGGCTCCCTTCGTTGGCATTACCCATATCAGGTTTGCGGGTCAGGGCGGGCGCGCCCAGTCTCAGCCTGCCGTCTTGTCCTGCAAGCTCCCCGTTTATGTGGTGGGCTCAAGTATAGCTCGAATGGGTACGATTGGCCTAACGAGCGTGCCTGTGAGGAGGCGAACATGGAGGACAAGCATCTATATCGAGAGACGCAATGGGGTGTATCGGCCGAGGAAAGCCGTGCGCACCATGGCCTTGTTGCGATCGGTTTTGCGATGCTTGCCGTGCTTGTGATTGCCGTTTGTATCTGGACGTTTGGTGGTCGCGGCGGCACTGCCTGGGAGTTTGAGGCCGATGATAGCCTACCGATTATGACGGTGAGGAGTACTGGCGGTAATGCCAATACGCTCGCCATTCCGGGCGATTATTGGTACCCGCGCGATGAGTTTGTGCAGTTGCAGCTGAGTGGTGGGTCCATTCCAGGCGAAGAAATCGAACGCGTGACGTTTGACGCGGCGCTCAAAACGCTGACGGTGAAGCTCAAAGATCAAGGAGATGTGCCCACGACCATGGATATCGCCTTGACCGAATGGCGCCTGGAGCCTCCGTCGGGTGTTGCGGCGTCCGAGGTGGAGCACGTCAAGATTGTCTATCAGGACGGTTCGACAAACGGGATTGCAAAGGCCGACGGTCTAGCAGAATAGGTGTCGAGCCTAGCCAGTCAATTCATAAAAGTTGCGGTGGAATAGTTCCTGATTGTGCGATAAAAGGCTCAAATAGGAACTATTCCACCGCAAGTTATATAGAGAAGGCTGAGCGGGTCAGTGTTGGGTGCCGGCTCTAGAGCATCTGTTCGTTGATGAACACGAGGGTGCCTGGGCATGAGAGCTCGGGGGCGTGGCGATAGCCGATGTTGAACTCGGTAAGACCGGCGGCGTCCTCGACCTTGTTTTCCGCCATCCAGCGCACCATGGAGCCGCGCGCCTTTTTGCTGGCGGTCGAGCGTTGGATGGGCTTGCCGTTGCGGATGCCTTCGCCAAAGAGACAAGTGACGGTCGTGGCGTCGCCTGCGAGATGGGGTAGAACGGCCTTGGCGTACTCCGCGCTGGCAAGGTTGACGACCGTGGTGTTGGAGCCGGTCGGCGCAATGGCGCATACAAGTTTGTCGCCCCAAAACGCATAGAGGTCACGGGCGTTGTCGACGGCGAGCTTGGCCCCCATTTCGAGCCGATAGGGCTCAACGCCATGGAAAGGCCGCACGCATCCGTACAATCCGGAGAGGATCCATAGATGGTCTTGCAGCCATGCGAGCTGTGCGGCATCCATGACCTCGGGCGCCATGCTTTGGTATTGGATGCCGTGGTAGGACATGACGGCGGGGGAGAGGTGACGGGCGAGTGCGGGATTGTCGAGATCGCCGTTTTTCGGGATGGGCCCGAACTCATGCAGGGTGTTGAGACAAGGCCCCAGCAGTCTGTCGCTCACGTTCCACAGCGCCTGCAGGCCGCTGCTGCCTTCATTCCGCTCGATATCTAGCAGCGCGCGGTGGAGGCGAGCCGTCTCGTGCACAAAGGGTGGAATGCCCAGGACTTCAAAAGCATCTTGGGCCGCGCGCATTTGCTTGGCGGGCGAAATGATGACCTGCAGCATGGACACTCCTCTGCCAAAAAAGGAAGTTGCGGTGGAATACGGCCTGTTTGGGCTATTGAAAGACCAAATCAATCCGTATTCCACCGCAAGTTACGGGTGGGGTGGATTAGGCGCGCTCGAGGAAAGCCTTGTAGCCGCGGTAGGCCTCGTAGATGTCGGCCTTGTTGGCGACCTCCCACAGGGCGTGCATGGACAGGACGGCAACGCCGGAGTCGATGACGTTCATGCCGTACTTGGCCATGATGTAGGCGATGGTGCCGCCGCCGCCCGCGTTGACGCGACCGAGCTCGCAGGTCTGGAAGTCCACACCGGCCTCGTCCATGATGTCGCGGATGAGGGCCACGTACTCGGCGTCGGCGTCGTTGGAGCCGCCCTTGCCGCGGCTGCCCGTGTACTTGTTGAAGCACAGGCCGCGACCCATAAAGGCGGCGTTCTTGGTTTCGAACTTGCCGGCATAGCCCGGGTCGAAGCCAGCAGACACGTCAGAGGAGAGCATACGACTATGGGCGAGTGCACGGCGAAGGGCCAGCGGGCTGTCCTTGCCGGCAAGCGTCATAATCTCGGCGACGGTGTTCTCGAAGAAGCGGCTCGTCATGCCGGTGGCGCCTACGGAGCCAATCTCCTCCTTGTCGACGATGAGCGTGATGCTCGTGCGCTCCACGTTGGCCACATTGATCTGGGCGAGCATGGAGGGGTAGGCGCAGACGCGGTCGTCGTGGCCATAGCCCAAAATCATGGAGCGGTCGAGGCCCATGTCGCGGGCGGGACCGGCGGGCACGACCTCGATCTCAGCGGAGATGAGATCCTCCTCCGTCATGCCGTACTTCTCGTTGAGGAGGATCATGGTGTTCAGCTTGACAGCTTCCTTCACTTCCTCGTCGTCCACAGCGTCGGAGCCGATGAGGATGTTCAGTTCCTCGGCGCGGATGCCGTCGCTCAGCTTGCGCTCGCCCTGCTCAGCGCCCAGATGGGGCAGCAGGTCGGTGATGCAGAACACGGGGTCGCTCTCATCCTCACCCACACACACCGAAACGCTGGAACCGTCTGCACGGGTGAACACGCCGTGGATGGCCAGCGGCATGGTGCCCCACTGATACTTGCGGATGCCGCCGTAGTAGTGGGTCTTGAAATAGCTGAAATGGTCGGCCTCGTACAGCGGATTCGGGCGCAGGTCCAGCCGGGGGCTGTCGATGTGGGCAATGACCAGACGGAAGCCCTCTTCAAAAGATCTCTGGCCGATGGTAGCGGCCACCACCGCCTTGTGCTCCTGCACAAAGTAGATCTTCTGGCCGGGGGCATAGGTCTTTTTCGGCTCGAACTTCTCGTAGCCGGCTTCCAGCAGCATTTTTTCGCTGACGGCAGCCGCTTCGCGCTCGGTTTTGGCGGCGTTCAAAAACGCCTTGTAGCCCTCGGCAAAGGCTGCGGCTTCCTTCTTGACGCCGGTGCTCTTGTCGGCAGCATACTCTGGCTTATAAAGCAGCTGTTCGGCAGCCTGCTTTGCGGTAAGTTTTTCGCTCATTTTCCTTATCTCCTCTCAGCTTCCTGCATAGATGCGCTGATATTCCGCATAGCAGAAAGTGATCTTTTTTACGTAGTGGTTCATCTGGTTATAGGGAAAGCCCTGCAGGGTCTCGCCGTCTGCGGAGTGCTCTTCCATCTGCAAAAGAGCATCCACCGTGCCCCACCCGCTGTGATAAGCGGCAGCGGCAGTGGCAACATCGCCGTTGTAGCGCTCCATGCACAGGTGCAGGTAATAG
>URZB01000100.1 GCA_900552295.1 uncultured Collinsella sp. | reverse complement strand
GTCACCACCGTCGGCACGACCGAGGAGATTCTTGGCGCCGGCGTCTCGGCCGAGAAGTTCACCGCGCAGAGCCTGCCTTCTGCCGGTGCCCTCATGAAGGAAAACGACATGCCGAGCCTGTTTGACTAGGACGACGGCAATCGAACTGGCCCAAGCCACAAACCAACGGGGCCCGGAACGCAGTAAATGCCGCGCTCCGGGCCCCATGCATTACAGCAGCATCATCCCTATAGACAAAATGCCGCATAAAGTGGAACAGACATAAGCCCATCATTCATTCCAAAGGGCTTAGTCGATAGCCTGATAAGGCGCACGCCCGGATGGGTCTTTTTAAGTGAGGACAGGCTTCGAGATCTTGTGTTCTCCCCCGCCTTGACTTCAATCGCAGACAAGCATCCCTGTTTCTCTACTACAAAGTCGATTTCCGCACGATTGTCTCGCGCCCAATAATGCAGCGGATAGCCCATGGCTAAAAGCTGTTGGGCAACGTAGTTTTCGGTAAGTGCGCCCATGAATGTGCCGCCGATGCCGGCAAGAATATCGGCGCGTTGAGCACCGGCCTTGGAGACGAGCAGCCCTGTATCCGCCTGATAGATTTTAAAAGCAGACGGGTTAACAAAGGCCTCTAAAGGGCTTTCGATCTGCCCGACTAGGCTGCAGCGCGCCACCGTACCCGACAATACAAGCCAGTCGAGAGCATCTCCAAAGAGAGACGCATTGCCCCCCGCTCGCACTACCTTGTATTGAAATTTACGATTCTCTTTGGCAAGCTGCTGTGGAATGGAATCGAAGCACGCACGCGTCTTTGCGCTCAAGCGTTCATCAGCATATTTATTGGTGTCGGCGGAATATCCGTCGAGAATAATCCGATGCTTTTCGGCCACATCAATGATTGACTGATCATCGATGTACGTTTGGACCGCCTCGGGCATTCCGCCAACAACAAGATACTGTCGATAGAGCCCAAGCGCCTTTTCATGAAGGCTTGGCGCAAGAGGTCCCATTGACTCGAATGATGAGCGTATCTCGTCGACCAGCTGATCATGCCCCATCGCCCAGAGAAACTCCTCGAAATCGAGTGGAGTCATCTCAATCAAGTCGGTCTTTCCAACGGGGAACGAATACGATTGATGGTTAATGGCAACCCCAAGAAGCGACCCAGCAGCCGCAACGTAATACTCGGGAGCATCTTCGCAAAAGTATTTAAGGGAAGTGAGCGCTTCCTCGCATGCCTGGATCTCGTCAATGAACAGTAAGGTTTTGCCAGGCACGATACGCTGCCCCGTACGAGCCTCGATCGCGCGTACGATCGAATGAGGGTCAAGACCGCCCGAAAAATCCGCTCGCGCCGACCGGTCATTCTCAAGATTAACGTAGACAACCGATTCGAAAAGATCCTGGGCGTACGTTCTGAGCAGATAGGTCTTGCCACACTGGCGCACGCCTTTGACCAGCAAAGGTTTTCTATCAGCCCTGTCTCGCCATTCCCTAAGGAGTTCGTCTGCCTTGCGACGCATACGCAACCTTCCCTCATGAATTTCTGTTTGACAATATTTTAACGCGGATTAATTTGTTTTCAGTTATTTTTCTGCGTTAAAAAATTGTTCTATACGTCACTTGAGGGAATTCGCCCCTATCTCTCGGTAAGGACAGCAAGCATTTCCACCAACGCTGATTGCCATGCGTTCTTCTTGCCTTAAGAGAGCTTGCGAGCGAGCTCTCGCACCTCTTCCAACTTGGACGAGGAGGCCATGCTGTCGCGCTCGATCATACCGCTGATGGTGACAATGCCCTGGTCCTCCCACTTGCAGTACGCGCAGGTTGACTTGTACATAGCGATCGCCGCATCATAGACGCCCTCGCTGTGGCTATCGAGCAAAAGGGCCGTCTTGGTGAACGGGAAGCCCGTAGCACCGAAGGCGTACAGGCGGTCGATGGCGGCCTTCTCCTGCGCAGTGATATCAAACCAGTAGATAGGCGAAGCGAAGACAACCATATCGGCGCCTTTCAGTGTCTCGACCACACCGGCCATGTCGTCCTTCTGCACGCAGGCCCCCTCATGGGCAAAGCAGTACTGACACCCCAGGCAACCAGCAATCTTCTTGCCGGCAACGCGGATGACCTCGACCGTATGGCCGGCCTCGCGCGCGGTCTCGGCAAACGCCTCGACCATGGTGTCGGTATTAGCGCCCTTGCGCGGGCTACCACTCAATACAACGATATTCATAAGAATCTCCCTTCTTCATGCCGCAGGCGCGCGGCACACATTTCGTTGTAACCAAAACAGATGGAGCTATTCAGTCGTCTGTAGATCGCATCTCTCGTTCGCGCTCTCTAGACACAATCTCATTGCCTGATAACTCCTCGACCGTCTTGATTCTCTCTCCGAGAATTGAACAGCAAATCGTTGCTCACAAAGTATCGACTGTGGGAAAATTAGCTTGAGCTTTCTCCCTGCTCGCGTAAGCGTTCGCGTGAAAGAGCCTAGCCGCATCGGCCAGGCGCAATATAGATCCGCGGAAACCGGCCTACGAACAAGGAGCGCCTTATGTATGGACAGCATGCACTACAAACCCAGAATGATCGAACCAGCTCGTTTATCCGCAGCGTCACGCGTCATGCGGGCGTTAGAGTAGTCGCCTTCGGAGCGATTATTCTTGTGTCAGGGCAACTCTTACTACCCGGTTCGGCACTGGCGACCGAAATGCTCGAAACCGATGTCGCAGCACCCATTACCTGCGACGAAGCCAACGCGGAAGGCAGCCTCACAGCTACCACCGTTGTCGACCATAACTATGACCTGGAGCTCCCTCCTGCCTTCATGTTGGTCCAGAATGAGGCGTTTGTATACGATTTCCCCGACAAACCCGAAGACTTCATCTACGGGCTTAACGACACCGTCCTTCTCTTCAAGATCGACACCGATACCGAAAGCCTTATAAAAACCGAGAACCCCAAAGAGGCCAGCGTCTCTATTGCCCTGACCATGATCGACAATCACGTTAGAGCAACCGCAGTCTTTACAGGCGGCTACGCCGACGACCAAATCCCTTACAGACTGAACCTCACCAGCTCAGCCCGCCTTGGCACACACGTTGACCGCGACTTCGACAGCGGGCAGGGGATTGTGCACGAGACGCGGCACGATTACTACATCCGTTACATCTTCGACAGTGACGTGTACTTGATTGCAACCGATACGAGCGGTTCCAAACCCGATCCAAGTGTTAAACCGAGCCCAGAGGTCAAACCCGAACCGGAAACCAAGCCCGAGCCCACACCGCAGCCCAAGGCAGAAAAGCCCGCGGCAAATCGCGTTTCCGCTAAGGCAGTAGCGGCGGTTAAACCAGCCGGGACCACCCTACCCGCGACGGGCGACAACGGTGCGATGGCTGTCGCCCTGAGTGTTGCCGGTGGCGCAGTTGCAGCAGTTGGTATTTCCGCAACAAGGCGTCGCAACCGCTAGCTAAAACAAATACGCCATTCACACAGGCAAACAACCAAGGTCCAACGAAAACAGTCCAGTCATCCGACTGTGCCGCACTCCAGTAGTTCGCAGAGGATATCAAGGAGGTGGCCCAGGCTTCCCTTATCGCCCTCGAGCTGTGCGACAGGCAGATCAGGTTTGGGAAGTAGAACGGCCCTTGCGCGAGGCGTGAATCGGGCAAGTTTGACTTTTATTCCCAGGGCCAAGCAGGGCCGGAGGTTTTATTGGCGGCTCTTGCGGGCGGCGCGAGTTTTGGCGAGGACGTAGGCATCGGGGTCGTCTTTGAACCAGGGGCAACGGCGCACGCCGGAGACCATATGGCGGTGGGGGCAGCCGCCCATGCACATGGGCAGAATGTGGTGCACAGATGATTGGACATCCGCAGGCTGAGTGAAGCCATAACAGCACTTCGCGCATCGAGCAGTTTGAGCCGGCGTGCGCATGTCGGCGCCATACTGGGAAGGGAGGGCCTTCTTGTGGGGCGAACGACCCCATTGCAGTCTCCTTCCGCTCTATAACTACGGAATCGACGGCAGCCGCAGGAGAATCGCTATCGTACTCGTAGCGGTTCTCCGCCCCCTAAGCAGCGTGTCCGCTACGGAACAATTGTCTTGTAATAAGCGCCGAAGTCTGCGAGCGAGTCCATGATGGGCATCATCTGGCGGCCGAGCTCGGTAAGGCCATACTCAACGCGGGGAGGATTCTCGCCATAGTCATGGCGAAAGACCAGCCCATCATCCTCCATCTGCCGCAGGCTGTCGGTAAGCACCTTCTGAGAGATCCCCTCAAGGTTGCGGCGCAACTCGTTGAAACGCCAAGGGCGTACGCGCAAGTTACGGATAATGAGCAGCTTCCACTTTCCGCCAATGAGCGCTACCGCCGTTGCGACCGGACACTCCGGAAGCTCCTCTTTCGCCATCATGGGAGACCCAACCTCCTTGACCATACCGGTTTCACAAAAAAGTACGCAGTTACAAATATGTGCGTACTCGTATTTGCATGCGCCTTCGCGTTGAATATAACTCGCGCAGGAGATGCCTGCAAGGTAAATCAACCCAAAGAGGGGAACCATTATGGCTAATTATGCAAAGACCCACATCGGAAATGAGAGCCGTGTCGAGCTGCACGAGGTGCTCGGGCTTACCGGGGCAGAGGTGAGTGTCAACAATCTTCCCGCCGGCGCTGGCGTTCCGTTCGTCCATGCACACAAGGAAAACGAGGAGATCTATGGCGTGCTCGAGGGCGCCGGTTCAGTCACGATCGACGGTGAGGATATCGAGCTTGCAGCCGGCGACTGGCTGCGCATTTCCCCCGTCGCACACCGCCAGTTCCGCGCCGCATCCGACTCGGGCATCACGTACGTCTGCATCCAGGTCAAGCAGGGGTCCCTTAATGCCTTCACAGCCGACGACGCTATCATGTACTAATTCGCAATCGGTATGCAAGGGGCCAATGAAACCCCGTCCGTTGGCCCCTTGCACTAATCTGCTGACGCAAAACTACCTCACATCCCGGCCGGCTTCACGCAAAAGAGGCGGAGGCACGCTTTGTCGGTTCCGGGAATAAAAGCCAAGACAGTTACAATATAATCACTTCGAACTCAGGACGTTGAGCTTTCGTTTTGTCCCAAATCCTTGCCAGCTCTGTGGCGGATGCCGAAAGCTGCAGATCGATTATCTGACGCTCCTATTTGGCAAGGTGTTTTTTAGAATCCATTTTGCGCTCGGCCTCGAAGGCCTGCCTGTCCCAATCGAGCGGGAGCCCCGCCTCGACCCACGCCTCGTAGGCCCTCCTTATGGGCTTGAGCTCCCTTTGGCCCCTCTCCAGCATCGAGATGTACTTCTCGCTGGTGCCGAGTATCGAAGCCGCCCGCACCTGGCTGACCCTCGCCGCGCGCCTGGCCGCCACGAGCTCCGAGGCGTCCCCGGGCCTCCTGATCTCGTGCGGGCGCATCAGCGCCCGGTACGCCTCCCTGGCCACGTAGCGCTTGAGGCACCTCATGACCTCCCTGTCGCTCTTTCCCCGCCCCCTGGCCCTCTCGGCGTACTCGGCGGTCTCGGGGTCGCGCATGACCCTCTGCCTCGCGATCTCGTGCAGCGCGCTGTTCGCCTGCCGGTCGCCGCCCCTGTTGAGCCTGTGCCTCACGGTCTTGCCGCTCGAGGCGGGGATGGGGCAGGCCCCGCATATCGCCGCGAACGACGCCTCGGAGCGCAGCCTGCCCGGGTTGTCCCCGGCCGCGACCGCGAGCTTGGCCGCGCTCACGGGCCCGCACCCGTACATCGCCAGCAGGGCGGGGCAGTTCTCCTCCAGGGACGCCTCGATCGCGCGCTCCATGTCGAGCGCCGCGTCGCGCGCCGCCGCCCACAGGTCCGCCAGCGCGCCGAGCGCGGCGCCCAGCGCGCCCTCGGCGCGCACGGAGGGGAGCTCCTCCATCAGCCTCGGCCCCGCCATCCCGCGGAACCTCGACCTGAGCCCCTCCGGCGCGGTGGTGAGCAGGGACCTCGCGGTGTTGATCGCCGAGGTCCGCGCCTTCACCGCCCCGGAGCGCGCCGCGAGCATGCAGCGCACCCCGTCGACCCACCCGTCCTGGCTCTTGGGGGTCCCGAGCTTTGAGCCGGACATCGCCGCGCGGG
>URZB01000099.1 GCA_900552295.1 uncultured Collinsella sp. | reverse complement strand
GGGTCGATGTCCCCTCCATCGAGCGGACCAACATGGTCATGCGCGACGTCGACATCATCCTCGCCACCGGTGGCCCGGGCATGGTCAAGGCCGCCTACTCCTCGGGCAAGCCCGCCCTGGGCGTTGGCGCCGGTAACACCCCGGTCGTCATCGACGACACCGCCGACGTTCTGCTCGCAGTCAACTCCATCATCCACTCCAAGACCTTCGACAACGGCATGATCTGCGCTTCCGAGCAGTCCGTGACCGTCATCGACACCATCTACGACCAGGTCAAGGCCGAGTTCCAGAAGCGCGGCTGCTACTTCGTCAAGCAGGGTGCCGAGATGGAGGCCCTGCGTGCCGCCATGTTCAAGAACGGCGCCCTCGATCACCGCATCCCCGGCATGGCTGCCGCCAAGATCGCCGAGCTCGCCGGCATCGAGGTTCCCGCCAAGACTAAGATCCTGATCGCCGAGGTCACCTCCACCGACCCCGCCAAGGAGGAGTTCTCCCACGAGAAGCTCTCCCCAGTCCTGGCCATGTACCACGCCAAGGACTTCCAGGAGGCCGTCGACAAGGCCGAGCACCTGGTGCTCGCCGGTGGCCCGGGCCACACCGCCTCTCTGTACGTGCACCCCGCCCAGGCCGAAAAGATCAGCCTGTTCGAGCACGTCATGAAGGCCTGCCGCATCGTCATCAACACCCCGTCCTCGCACGGTGGCATCGGTGACCTGTACAACTTTGGCATGAAGCCGTCTCTGACCCTGGGCTGCGGCTCCTGGGGCGGCAACTCCGTCTCCGAGAACGTTGGGGTGAAGCACTTGATCAACGTTAAGACTGTGGCCGAGCGCCGTGAGAACATGCTGTGGTTCCGCGCTCCCGAGAAGGTCTACTTCAAGAAGGGTTCCACGCCCGTCGCCCTCGACGAGCTGGGCAACGTCATGGGCAAGAAGCGCGCCTTCATCGTTACCGACCAGTTCCTCTTCAAGAATGGCAACACCCGCGCCATCGAGGCCAAGCTCGACGAGATGGGCATCGCCCACGACTGCTTCTACGACGTCGAGCCCGATCCGTCGCTGCAGTGCGCACGTCGCGGCGCCAAGCAGATGGCTCTCTTTGAGCCGGACGTCATCATCGCCGTCGGCGGTGGCTCCGCTATGGACGCCGGCAAGATCATGTGGATGATGTACGAGCACCCCGAGTGCAAGTTTGAGGACATGGCCATGGACTTCATGGACATCCGCAAGCGTATCTTCACCTTCCCCGAGATGGGCAAGAAGGCCTACTTCGTCGCCGTCCCGACCTCCTCGGGTACCGGCTCCGAGTGCACGCCGTTCGCCATCATCACCGACAAGGAGACCGGCATCAAGAGGCCGCTCGCCGACTACGCGCTGCTCCCCAACATGGCTATCGTCGACGCCGACAACTGCATGACCGCCCCGCGCGGCCTGACCGCTGCCTCCGGCATCGACGTCATGACCCACGCCATCGAGTCCTACGTCTCCATCATGGCTTCCGACTACACCAAGGGCCTCTCCGAGCGCGCTGCCAAGCTCGTCTTTGAGAACCTGCCCTCCAGCTTCACGAACGGCGCCAAGGACCCGCACGCCCGCGAGGAGATGCACAACGCCTCCTGCATGGCCGGTATGGCCTTCGCCAACGCCTTCCTGGGCCTCAACCACTCCATGGCTCACAAGCTCGGCGCTTTCCATCACCTGCCCCACGGCATCGCTAACGCCGTCATCCTGACCCGCGTCATGCGCTACAACGCCGCCGAGGCTCCCGTCAAGATGGGTACCTTCTCCCAGTATCCTTACCCCAACGCGCTGCACAACTACGCCGAGATGGCCAAGTACTGCGGCATCGAGGGCAAGGACGACAAGGAGGTCTTCGAGAACTTCATCACGAAGCTCGAGGAGCTCAAGGACTTCATCGGTGTCAAGAAGACCATCGCCGACTACGGTGTTGACGAGCAGTACTTCCTCGACACCCTCGACGAGATGACCGAGCAGGCATTCAACGACCAGTGCACCGGCGCTAACCCGCGCTACCCGCTCATGAGCGAGATCAAGGAGCTCTACCTGGACGCCTACTACGGCCGCGAGCCCCAGGACTACGCCGTCTGCTAGTTTTTAGCACGGTTTTTTGCGGCGGGGGTGCACGGGTGTTTCACACACCCCCGCCGTCGCTTCTATCGCATCGTTGAAAGGATGCAACCATGCTGCTACCCGATTCCAAGACCGAGCTCGTCCGCCGTGGCAACAAGGTCGTTTACGACCTGGGCGACAAGATCGTCAAGGTCTTTAACGAGACCAAGCCTGTCTCCGACGTGTTCAACGAGGCTTTGAATCTTGCCCGCATCAATGAGTGCGGCATCCGCAGCCCCAAGGCTCTCGAGGTTTCCCAGCTCGAGAACGCCAACGGCTGGGCGCTCGTGACCGAGAAGGTTCCGGGCACCACCCTTGCCGAGAAGATGACTGCCGAGCCCCAGCGCTTTGGTGAGTACCTCGAGATGTTCGTCGACCTCCAGATCGAGATCCACGGCTACACCTCCCCGCTGCTCAACCGTCAGCGCGACAAGTTCGCCCGCATGATCGACAGCCTTGATCAGCTCAATGCCACCACGCGCTACAACCTTCAGGAGCGTCTGGACGGCATGACCAAGGAGTTCAAGGTCTGCCACGGCGACTTCAACCCCTCCAACGTCATCGTCGGCGACGACGGCCAGCTCTATGTGTGCGACTGGGCACACGCCACCCAGGGCTCCCCTGCTGCCGACGTTGCCACCACCTACCTGCTCTTTGCCCTCAACAGCAAGGACCAGGCCGAGGCCTACCTGGAGCTCTACTGCGACCGTGCCGACATGCCCATGCAGGTCGTGCGTCAGTGGACGAGCATCGTCGCCGCTTCCGAGCTCGCTCGTAAGCGCAACGTGAACGATGAGTTCCTGAAGAACTGGATCGACGTCGTCGATTATCAGTAATATCTGAGCGATTTATTTCGCATCGGAGGCATAATGGAAAACCCCGCAGCTCGCATGGGCTGTGGGGTTTTCCTTTTAGATATCGAGGATGCTACAAGATAATAGGACGGCCCCGCATCTCCCCGATTGGAGAAATGCGGGGCCGTCCCACATATCGAACTACAAGCGAAATCGTCGATTAACGGCGGGCTGCCTTAACAAGCTCGGCAACCTTGGCAACGACCTCGTCGATCGCCACGTCCTCGCGCTCGCCCGTAGCACGGTCCTTGAGCTCAACGGTGCCATTCTTAAGGCCGCGCTTGCCCAGAACCACCTGATACGGGAAGCCCATGAGGTCGTTATCGGCAAACTTAAAGCCCGGACGCTCATCGCGATCGTCGACGACGACCTCGATACCCTCGGCACACAGGCCATCAACAATCTGCTCGCAGACGGTAGCGCACTCTTCCTTCTTGGGATCAAGCGGAATCACCGCGACCTCGTACGGGGCAACGGAGACCGGCCAGACGATACCGTGCTCGTCGTTGTGCTGCTCCACGACGGCAGCAAGCGAGCGGGACACGCCCACGCCGTAGCAACCCATGATGAGCGGCTTCTCCTTGCCGTCCTCATCCATAAAGGTGGCACCCATGGCCTCGGAGTACTTGGTGCCCAGCTGGAAGACCTGAGAGACCTCGATGCCGCGGGCAGCGGAGAGCGGCTTGCCGCAGTGCGGGCAGGGGTCGCCGGCGACAACGGTGACCAGATCGGCCCACTCATCGACGGTAAAGTCGCGCTCGGGGCAGGCACCGGTAAAGTGATAATCGACCTCGTTGGCACCGCAGGCCCACTGTTTGGACTCGCGCAGGCTCTCGTCGCAGACCAGACGAATGCCATCGGGCAGGTTAACCGGTCCGATAAAGCCCTTGTGCAGACCGTTCGCCTGAAGCTCCTCGTCGGTCATCATGCGATAGCCCTTGCCAAAGACGTGCTCGGCCTTGCAATCGTTGAGCTCGTGATCGCCCGGAACAATGGCCACGACCGGCTTGCCCTCGGCGTCGATGAGTACCAGCGACTTGCGCGTGCCGTTCTCGGGGAACCCAAAGAACTTAGCAACAGCCTCAATGGTGCCCATGCCCGGAGTCTCAACCTTGGTGAGCGTACCGTCACCAGGACCCTCGGTCACGACGACCTTGGTGCTTGCAGCCTCGTCATCGGCAGCGAAGCCGCAATCGTCGCAGTAGACGAGCGAAGCCTCGCCGGCGTCAGCCAAAGCCATGTACTCGACGGAGGTATCGCCACCGATCTCGCCAGAATCGGCGACGACGGGCAGAGCCTTGATGTAGCAGCGCTCGCAGATATTGGCGTACGCCTGCTTCATCTTGTCGTACTCCTCCTGCAGGCTCTCCTGCGTGGCGGAGAAGCTGTAGGCGTCCTTCATGATGAACTCGCGGCCGCGCATCAGGCCAAAGCGGGGACGGAACTCGTCGCGGAACTTGTCCTGAATGTGATACAGGTTGACGGGCAGCTGCTTATAGGAGCGTAGCTCGTTGCGCACCAGGGCCGTGACGGTCTCCTCGTGCGTGGGGCCCAGGACGAACTCGCGACCATGACGGTCGTCAAAGCGCACAAGCTCCTTGCCATAGGCGTCGATGCGGCCGGACTCGCGCCACAACTCGGCGTCGACCATGATAGGCATCATAAGCTCCTGGGCGCCGGCAGCGTCCATCTCGTCGCGCACGATGTTCTCGATCTTACGGATCGAGCGCCAGGCAAGCGGCAGGTAGGAATACAGGCCGGCGGCCTCCTTGCGGATCATGCCGGCACGGAGCAGCAGGCGGTGACTGGCGAGCTCAGCGTCCGCCGGATCCTCTTTAAGCGTCGGCGCATAGAGCTTAGACATATACATTGCTCGGGTCATTTATTTCTCCTCAATAAGCTTGTCGACCTCTGCCATAAGCGCGTCGACAATTTGGTCCTCAGCTACTTTACCAATGATCTGGCCATGCGAAAAGAGCAAGGCCTGACCACGTCCGCAAGCAACGCCCAAGTCGGCGTCAGAGGCCTCGCCGGGGCCATTGACCGCGCATCCCATAACGGCGATCGAAAGCGGCGCGGAGTAGTTCTTAAGCCGCTCGGTGACCTCCTCGGCGATGGGAATGAGGTTAACCTGGCAGCGGGCGCACGTGGGGCACGAGACAATCTCGGGGCCACGGCGACGCAGGCCCAACGACTGCAGAATACCCCAGGCAACCGGCGGCTCCTCAACCGGATCGGCTGTGAGCGACACACGCATGGTGTCGCCAATGCCTTCGGAAAGCAAGATACCCAAGCCTACAGAGCTCTTGATGGTGCCCTGAAGCTTGGTACCCGCCTCGGTTACGCCCAGGTGAAGCGGAACGTGGGGAATCTCACGCGACAGGGCTCGATAGGTATCAAGCGTCGTTTGCACGCTATGGGCCTTGGCCGAAAGCACAATGTTCGTAAAACCGCGGTCCTCAAAGTGCTTGACGAAGCGCTCGCTCGACATCACGAGCTTTTCGGGCTGCGTGAGGTCGTCGCGCTCGGCGATATCCTGCTCGAGCGAACCGGCATTGACGCCGATACGAATCGCGCACCCAGCGGCGCCCGCGGCATCGATCACGGCATCGACCTTAGCCCAATCGCCGATATTGCCGGGATTGATGCGAAGCTTGGCGGCACCAGCCTCGACGGCGCCGATGGCCAGCTTATGGTTAAAGTGGATATCGGCGACGATCGGCACCGGGGACTCGGCACAGATGGTGCGGAAACCCTCAAGCGCGGCCTCGGTGGGCACGCCCACACGCACGATATCGCAGCCAGCCTGCGCCAACGCGCACACTTGCGCAAGCGTTGCCTGGGCGTCAGCGGTATCGGTGCAGGTCATGGATTGGACCACCACCGGCGCGCCGCCACCGATCTGCACACCGCCCACATGCACGGGGCGCGTCAACTCGCGAGGCAAAGGATGGGATAAAGACAATCCAAACACTCCCCTACAGGATAAATCGAAGGACGTCGGAACGAAGCATATAGACAAACAGCAGCGCAAAGAGCGCGATGCCCACATAGCTCACAATCGTCTGGACCTTGAGCGGAAGCTCGCGGCCAGCAATCTTTTGAATGATCTCGATGACCAGCTTGCCGCCATCGAGTGGTGGGA
>URZB01000098.1 GCA_900552295.1 uncultured Collinsella sp. | reverse complement strand
TGTAGCTCCGTCTCGTGGGCTCGGAGATGTGTATAAGAGACAGCCCTTTCACACCGTGGCGGCACCCTTTGCCGCCGCCTTCGGAGATTGGCTCGGGGACTTTGCCCCTTTTGCTGATTTGTACGATACGCTATTTGGCTAGTTGTTTGAACAAGTATTACTAGAGCGGTAGAAAAACTTCGGTGAACGGTAATTTCAACTTGATATTTGACAAGTTTTGTATAAACAATTATTTGTTATCGAATGCAGAGAAAACGCCCGGTCAAGCCGATGCATCGTCGGTTTGACCGGGCGTTTTCTCTTTGAGGGCATGAGTCTCGTCAGGCTGCGAGCTAGCCGGCTATCGCTTGGAATTGACGCGGTAATGGAAGATCTCGGGGTGTGTGCGAGTGTGCGTCACCTCAAACAAGATGCCATCCGAGGTGTACGACTGACTCTCCATGACGGCAACGCAGTTGTATTTGCCGAGGTCAAGATAGCTGCAGTCTTCATCGTTGGCGAGCTCGACACTCACCGTACGGCGGCTCGCCATCACTTTGACACCGCGCTTGTGCTCCAGATAGCCGTAAATAGAATCTGCCGCGATCTCGGGGGTCAGGCCCTTGGCGATCGACGCCAAAAAAAAGCCATGGTCCACTTGGCGCGCGTTGCCGTTGAGGCTTCGGACACGCACTACGCGAATAAGCTCCTCGCCCACCCTAAAGCCCAGGCGACAAGAGAGCTGCTCGGTGCAAATCAAATGTTCAAAGGACTTAACGACCGTCGATGCAACGGCATTGTTGCGCTTTGCAAACTCGCCAAACGACTCAACCTCTTCGAGTGCGCCCAACATGTCGGTTTCGCCCTTAAGCCAAATAACGCGCACGCCCTTGCCGTGTATGGGCTGCACAAACATCCCGTCGGCCAGCATGCTCAAAGCGCGGCGGACGGTATTGCGCGTGCAGCCAAATTCCGCGGTCAGCTCGGCTTCGGTTGGCAGCATCTCCTGAAACGCATAGGTCCCGTTAATGATGCGCGAACGGATCTCGCGGTAGATTCCTTCGTATATCGCTTTTGGCATTGTTTCACCTCTACATAATTTATTTCCGGCTAGGCACGATAGCATTTCTTAAAGTTGTTTAAACCGAATATCGGTAAAGCGACAGGATTTAACCGTTGACGGTTTCTGTCGTGCCCAAATCGGTTTCGCTCAAAACTGCCGGTACGACAATCGTCTGGTCCTCTACAATGAATCCATTGTTTAAACGTTTCCCCACGCGCAACGCGCCTCGATATTCGGAAGGCAGAACATGCTGCAAAAAATCCAACGCTTTGGCGGGGCGATGTTCGCTCCCGCCATGCTGTTTTCTATATCGGGCCTCATGGTCGGCGTCTCCGCTCTCGCAACGACTGCGGACATCGTCGGCGATCTCGCCGTATACGGAACCCCTTGGTACGTTTTTTGGACCATCATCCAGCGCGGCTCATGGACGGTCTTTAAACGCCTCCCGCTCCTTTTTGCCGTAGCGCTGCCTATCGGTCTTGCCCAAAAGCAACCGGCACGCTGCTGCCTCGAGGCACTCGTGGCCTATTTTGCCTATTGCTTCTTTTTGAGCGAGATCATTAAGCTGAGCGGAGACAACCTTGGACTTAAGTACCCGTCATCTTTGACCCCCGCCAACGGTATCACCGTCATCGACGGCATTAAGACGCTCGACACCGGCATTATCGGCCCGCTGGCGGTATCGGCAACCGTCGTCGCCATCCATGACCGCTTCTACGATGCCAAGGTTCCCGATTGGCTCGGCACCTTCTCGGGCTCCTCGCTGGTCTACCTCATCAGCTTTTTTGCCGTGTTTGCCCTTGCCGCTATCTCGGCCGCCATCGTGCCCTCCGTATACGCAATGACCGAAACGCTGCGCCATGCACTTACGAGCGTCGGCCCCTTTGGCGTGGGCATCTTTGTGCTTTTGGAGCGAGCACTCGAGCCCATGGGGCTGCACCACCTGCTCTACATGCCGATCTACTACGACAACCTGGTCATTAACGACGGCATCTACGCCACGTGGAGCAGCTTGCTCCCCATCCTCTCCCGTAGCACGCGCCCCCTTAATGAGCTTGCGCCGTGGGCCGGTTTTACCGCCACTGGCTGGGTCAAGCTCTTTGGCCTTCCTGCCATCGCAGCCGCGTTCTACTCCACCGCAAAACCCGAGCGCCGCGCCGGCCTCAGGGTCATCCTTGTTCCCGCCATCATCGCCTCGGTGGTTTGCGGCGTTACCGAGCCACTCGAGTTTCTCTTTATGTTCACCCACCCCGGGCTCTTTTTTCTCTACGCCGTCTTATCGTCTTGCCTTGCCACAACCATGAATCTCTTTGGCATCGTCGGCATCTTCTCAGGCGGCCTCATGGAGATGGCAGCCTTCAACTTTATTCCGCTCATGCGCACGCATGCCGGTGCCTATCTTTTGGCGCTCGGTATCGGCCTTGCCTTTAGCCTCATCTTTTTTGTTAGTTTTCGAGCACTCATCTTGGCCTATGACCTTAAGACGCCGGGCCGCGAGGATCATGTCGCCAATCGCGCGGCAATCGATCGTTTAACGGAAAGCGGCTTTGCCAAAGAGCAATCTCCCAACGACGAGGTCGATAGTCGATCCGATCAAGATCACGTCCTCGCTGAGCGGGTAATTCAGCTTTTAGGTGGCGTTGACAATATCGTGGGCGCAACCAACTGCGCCACGCGTTTGCGCGTCGAGGTCGCAGACCCTTCCATCGTTGCAGATAACGCATCGTTTGTCGCGGTGGGCGCCAAGGGCCTCATCATTACGGGCAAGACCGCCCAGGTGGTCATCGGCATCTCCGTTCCCCGCGTTAAAGAGCATTTTGACCAGATTATGGGCCTCGAGCCGGGATTTGTGCCCACCACCTCGGCCTCCCCTGCCGCCAGCGCAGCCCATAAGCGCGGCGATATCTGCTTCTTCGATATCGACGGAACGCTCGCCTGGCAAGACCCCAGGCTCGCCCAAGACCTTCCCGAAGACGAGCGGGACCTCTCCCCCTATCCCAACGAGGCGGTTTCGCAGGCAATCCGCGAGTTTGTCGCCAACGGCAACATGGCCTTTATCTGCACGGGACGTACCCTCAGCTGCATCCACCCCAAACTTCTTGAGCTGCCCTGGACCGGCATCGTCTGTCTTGCGGGCGGTTACGCCGAGATCAACGGACACGCAATTCGCGATCTGTCGATGACGCCCGGTATGCTGCAGCGTCTTGCCCCCTACCTTGAGCAATCGGGCGAGGTCATCCGCTTTGAGGGCCTCAACGGCGTCGTGCGCATGAGTGCCGATGCCCCCGATGCTCCCGGATACGCGCGCACCCTGGGCGACGCAGTCACGCAGCTGCAACATTACAGTGTCTACAAGATCTTGATGTCTACATCGCTCGCCAACCACATCGCTCAAGATAAGGCACTTGAGCCGCTGCTGTGCTTTAACGAGCTCGAACTCGAGGTAACCGAAATCTCGCCCCGCGAATGCACGAAGCGCGGGGGCATCCAGTCTGTACTCGACGCCCTCGATCCCCACCACGGAACCGTATACGGCATCGGCGACGCCAGCAATGACGTCTCGCTGATGAACGCCGTCGATGTCGGTATCGCCATGGGCAATGCGCCGGACTATCTCAAAAAGCGCGCCGACTACATCACCGACTCGGTCGACAAAAATGGCGTCGTCAAGGCGCTCGAGCACTTTAGGCTTATATAAGCAGCCGGCACGCGCACGCGTCCCGTTTCCCCAAATCGCCAAAACAGACGCGCCGGCAACTCCAATGTGGCAATATGGTATCTGCACACCGCAACGATGCAACCTAAGAAAGAATGCGAGAACCCGTGTCCAGTCCGTTTACCAGCTTTTTAGCCCAGCACTTTGACCAGATCAACGACTATCTGGCCACGTTCTTTGACGGACAGGCGACCTCTGCCGATATCGAGCGCTACCTGTATACCCCGCTCTCGACATTTACGGCCAATGCCGGCAAGCGCCACCGCCCGCTCATCTGCATGCTCGCCGCCACCGCGGTAGGTGGCAGCTTTGAGAGCGCCCGCAGCGCGGCGGCAGCTATCGAGCACTTTCAGTCGGGAGCGCTTATCCATGACGACATCGCCGACAACGGACAGCTTCGTCGAGGTAAGCCCTGCATGCACCTTACCGAGGGCACGGGCCTTGCCATCAATTGTGGCGACCTGGCGCTCACCATGGTCACCAAGACGGTTCTCGACGACCCCACGCTGGAGTCCG
The DNA here is from genome assembly GCA_900552295.1 of uncultured Collinsella sp. Classification (GTDB taxonomy): domain Bacteria; phylum Actinomycetota; class Coriobacteriia; order Coriobacteriales; family Coriobacteriaceae; genus Collinsella. The sequence continues at coordinate 1,892 of URZB01000098.1, read as the reverse complement.
ACGTGAAGCTGCGTGTGCTCCACGAGCTTACCGAGATGATCGTCCGCACCATCGAGGGTCAAGCGCTCGACCTGGGTTGGGTCCGTGACGGGCGCTTTGATATCTCGGTTGATGACTACCTGGACATGGCGACGCACAAGACCGCGTTTTACAGCGGAGCCACGCCGCTTGCCGCCGGGGCCATTATCGGCGGCGGCAGCGATGAGCAAATCGAAGCGCTGCGCGCCTTTGGCCTGCACACGGGCCTCGCCTTTCAGATTCAGGACGACCTGCTCAACCTTGTCGGCACTAAGGAAGCCGCCAACAAGGACTTCCGCACCGACATCACCGAGGGCAAGCGCACGCTTGTCGCCGTACACGCCCTCTCTGATGAGCGCCACCACGACGAGATCGAGGCGATTCTTTCCTCGGGCACCGATGATCCCGCGCAGCTCGCACGCGCCGTGGAGATCTTCCAGGAGACCGGCTCTATCGATTACGCCCACACTTACGCGCTCGACCTGACCGCTAAGGCCAAAGCGGCCATCGAGAACGTTGAGCTTGATCCGCACGCACGTGAGCTGTTCCTCTCCATGGCAGATTTCTTTGTGGAGCGCCTTAACTAACGGGGGTTATAAAACCTGTCAGCAGCGTATTTAGGCACAACTTGCTACACTGTTGAGTGCATGTTTATGCATCCCTTTGCGTTGTCTATCCGACAGACGCTCAAATAGTACGAATGGTACGCCGAAAGGGGTTCGTTCATGGAACCTATTACAACGGGCATGCAAGGAGCAGCCATCGAGGACGTGCAGTCTCGTCTCCTGCAGCTCGGCTACACGATTGATGCCGCCGAAGTCACCGACAAGTACTTTGGAGCCACCACTGAGCAGGCCGTCAGCACCTTCAGGCTCGACAGCGGCCTTGCTGCCGGTCATGCCGTCGATATCCCCTGCTGGAGCGCCCTTGTAGACGCTTCGTATAAGCTGGGCGACCGCACCCTCTATCTGCGCATGCCCAATTTCCATGGCGCCGATGTGCAGGCCCTGCAGCGCGCTCTCAACGTTTTGGGCTTTGCCTGTGGCGAAGACGACGGCTACTTTGGCCCGCATACCGAGGCCGCCCTGCAGCAGTTCCAGGAAAATGTCGGCCTGTTTGCCGACGGCATGGCCTTCCAGGACACCTACGCCTACATCAACCGCCTGCACCATGTGTGGGAGGGCAAGCCCTCGGTCACCGAAGCCGAGTCCCGCATCGGTTTTGCTCGCGCCGCCAACGTGCTCGAGCGCTTCCAGATTGCCGTCATCGGTGAGGACCCCATCGCGCGCAGCGTTGCATCGCGCATGTGGAACATCGCCACGGCGACGACCGATAGTAGCGGCATGATGCTTTGCGATTCCGAGGTTCCGACCGACGTGGACCTGGTACTCGAAATTGCAAGCGATGAGCTGCCCGCAGATGCAGCGCCGCGCGCCACGATCGCCCTCGCCGAGTGCCATAACCTGGCCCAGCGCATCCGCACTGCCAATGTCGCCGCGCAGCAGAAGCCGGCACGCATTCGCATTGAGCTCACGGGCATGACGCGCTACAACGGCACCTTCACGGCCAGCGACGCGCAGACACTCGCCGTACGCCTGCTCGATGGCGTTTGCGATGCCCTCGCAGATTAGGTAAACTAAACGAGTTGCTTTTGGGCAACACCACACATTGGGACGTAGTTCAACGGTAGAACTCCGGTTTTTGGTGCCGGCTGTTGGGGGTTCGAATCCCTCCGTCCCAGCCATTAAAATTGAGCGCCCTGAGCCCATAACGGCCCAGGGCGCTTTCTTGTGGGCAAGCAGAGGGATTCGAACCCGCAAGGGTGCGGAGCTGAGGAAACGCTGTCTCTTATACACATCTGACGCTGCCGACGA
>URZB01000097.1 GCA_900552295.1 uncultured Collinsella sp. | reverse complement strand
CGAAACGCGTCACGCAAGCAAAGGAAGGAAGCCAACATCACATGAGCATCATCGCCGCATGTATCGACAACCGCCTGCTACACGGCATAGTGGCAACCCAGCGGATACTGGAGCGAACGGCGAGCCGCTCGTCGGCCGGGAAGCAGTCAAAGGTGGCAAAGTAGTCGCGCGGCTCCTCGGCGCAGCGGATGAGCTGGCCCGACCCGTCCGGACGCATCAGCACCTCGGCACGCTTGAGCTGGCCGTTGTAGTTGTAGCCCACCGAGAACCCGTGCGCGCCCGCATCGTGGATGACGAGCAAGTCGCCCTCCTCCACTTCGGGCGGGCGCCGGTCGATAGCGAGCTTGTCGTTGTTCTCGCACAGCGACCCCACCACGCCGTAGGTGTGCTCGGCAGCACCGCTATGCGGAACGCCCCGCGATCTCGACCGAGAGCACGTCGGAGAACGGGATGTCTAATTGCTGGGGCCTGTCAGCTTGGGGCCTGCCGCCGCGGGTGTAGCCGGACTGCATGCGTTCGGCGCTGCTAGGCACGATGTCGGGCATCGCCGCGGGCAAGACGGCGGGTCTCACCGTGTTCGCCAAGCGCGAGGAGCGTTTTGGTTTTTCGCAAGCAAATGCGGACGAAATCATCGACCAGATTCCCGATCTGCTCAAACATGCAGGGCCCCTATGTGTTTAACCTCATTTTTCCGTGTGCGGTAGAATGGAGTAGTTGAGATCGCGAACGCCTTAAAGGGAGAGTTTTTGTGGATACGCATCTGGATGGGGGCTCTTCCGCCCCGCTGTATCAACAGGTGCTCGATTTGCTCAAGAGCGATATCGAACAGGGGACATATCCCGTTGACTCGCAGATTCCAACGGAACTTGAGCTTTCTAAGATGTACGGCGTGGGAAGGGTCACGGTTCGTCGCGCAATAGAGGAGCTTGTGGGCGAGGGGTATCTCACCAAGCGGCAGGGGCGTGGTACGTTTGTGACCGCGACAAAGATAATTCGCAAGGTGCATCAGAAGGACGATGTTCAGAGTTTTACCCAAGCATGCGCTGAAAACGGCATGAAGGCGGGCGCTCGCGTCGTTGCCCGCAAGACCGTTGCCGCCGATCGCGACCTCGCTTCTTTCTTTGGCTTGGATGAAGGCTCTGACCTCATCTTGGTCTCACGCGTGCGTACCGCAGACGGCGTGCCGGTCCTGTTCGAGAACAACTACTATCCTGTTGACGGATTCGAATTTCTCAAAGATATCGGTCTCTCCAATTGCTCGATATTCGAGGCCGTGGGGGAGCGTACGGGTAGGTATCCCTGTTCATCCGATCCCTGCAGGCTAGAGATCGCCCGTGCGGGAATTGATACCGCCCGCGAGCTCAAGGTCCCAGTAGGGGAGCCGCTATTCTTCATGAACGCGGGCTTTCTCGATTCCAACGGAGAGCGCTTCTGCTATGGCAGGCAGTACTACGTGGGTTCGCGCTACAGCTTCGATATCTAGCGGCTCTGTCTCGCGCAGCGCTGTTCTCGCCATCGCCGCAACAGGTCCGTTTAGCGCGTAAAAGTTACCACTTATAGAACAACCTAATATGTTTCTTGACCGGCACCTTCATGCAGGTTATACATAGGACAACCTAAGATGTTTGCTTATACGTGAGGGTTTTTTGGCAAGCATCGTTGCTCTGACAGGAGGTTAAGAATGTCGGATGCCAAACAGGAGAAGCCCAAGCGCAGATTCCATCTCCAGCTTCCCCATGTGTACACCATCGCGTTCATGCTGATTGTGTTCTTCGCGGTGCTCACATGGATCGTCCCATCGGGTCAGTTCGACCGTCAGACCATTCAGACGGCCGCGGGCGAGCGAGAAGTCGCCGTAGCCGGAACGTACCAAGAAGTCGACAAGGTCTACACCGATTCGGAGACGGGGGAGACCGTCGATCTGCGACAGGGCATCGATGCCGTCCTGCAGGCTCCCGCCAAGGGCATCCAGGCTGCGGCCGATGTCGTCGCGTTCGTCCTGCTGATCGGCGGATCGTTCGCCATCGTCACCAAGACCAACGCCCTAAACGCCGGTATGAGCCGCGTGATCAAGAAGTTGAAGAACAAGGACATCTTGATCATCCCCATCTCCATGGTCCTGCTCTCGATCTGCGGCACCACGTTCGGCATGTCCGAGGAGGCGCTGCCGTTCTACGCGATCTTCATCCCCATCATGCTGAGCATCGGGTATGACTCCATGACCGCATTCATCATCTGCTTCCTCGGCCCCAACCTTGGTTACTGCGCATCCACTATCGATCCTTTCAACGTGCTGATCGCCCAGGGCGTTATCGGCATCGAGGGAAATCCCCAGCTTTGGCTCCGCGCCATCCTGTGGGCCATCTTCACCGCCGCGGGCATTTTCTGGGCCATGCGCTACGCGCGCCGCGTCAAGCTCGATCCCAAGTCCTCCATCACCTATGAGGACGATAAGCAGAAGCGCATCGAGTTCTCTGTCACCGACGCCTCTATCGAAGAGGAGTTCACGCTTCGCCACGAGCTCGTCCTCATTGATTTCGCGGTCGGCATGGGCGTTATCGTGTGGGGCCTCGTTACCCAGGGCTGGTATATGGACGAGATCTCTATGGTGTTCCTGGCCATGGGCCTTCTTGCCGGCATACTCGGCGGCTTGGACGAGAAGACCATTGCGGAGGAGTTCGTCCGCGGAATCGCCGACTTCGCCTACGCAGCCTGCATCATCGGTATCGCCCGCGGCATCCTGGTCGTTGCAGAGGGCGGAATGATCATCGACTCTATTCTTAACTGGCTCGTCGGACTCCTTGCGGGCGCTCCGTCCTTCATCTATACCACCTTCATGTACATCGTCCTCGGCCTGCTTTCGCTGCTGGTTCCTTCCAGCTCCGGCCTCGCTGCACTCACCATGCCAGTCATGGGCCCGCTGACCGAGCTTATGGGTCTCAATCCCGAGGCTGCCGTCACCGCTCTGCAGTTCGCGAACCAGACCATCAACACCATCAGCCCCGTTGCGGGCATGACCGTCGCGGGTCTCGCCGTAGCGAAGATCTCCTTCGGGCAATGGTGGAAGACCATCTGGAAGTTCTTTATCTTCATGGTCCTGTTCGGATTGGTCGCGACTACGATCTCCGGCCTACTGCCGATGTAGGAGGTGCCCGGTGTTTGATCGTTCGCTAGTATTGCTGTCCCGCAGCATCTTTACCGGCCTTTCCGATGAACCGATCGACGGATATGTTTCGATTCGCGGTAATCGCATCGAATCCGTGGGCGCCTCTGATCGGGCTGCCGAATATACTGCGCATGCGGACGAGGTTCGCGACCTTGGCTCCAGAACCGTCATGGCAGGCCTTGTCGACGTGCACACGTTCTTTACCGGCTGGGTGCTCCGTCGCATCGGCGCCGATCTTATCGATGCGACCTCGGCAGATGATGTTTTCACCGCGATGTCGAATTGGAAGGAGGAGCGGCCCCAGGCCCCTATGGCGTTGGGCATGAACCTTCCGGAGACCCTTATGGGTGACGACTTGGTTGATATGTTGGACGAGAAGTTCTCATCCACGCCTGCCGTCGCCTTTACTGCCGGCGCGGAGACCTGCGTGCTCAACTCCGCCGCATCTGCGCGCTATGGTTTTACGCCCGAGGCTTGCTATGCCGAGATGATTTGGCACCTTATGCGCGATTATCTACCTCTTCAGGAAGTCCGCGATGCGTATGGCGACTACATGACCATGCTTAACTCCCGTGGCGTCACCGCCATCAAGGAGATGTGCTTTGACGATTATTACGGATTTGCGGACGAGATGTATCGCCGCGAGCAGGAAGGCGAACTTACGGTTAGGGTCGACATGATGAGCCAGCCCGTCGGGCATGGAGCCGACCTTGATTACGCCTGCTCGGCGCGCGACCGCTTCCAAGGAGACTTCGTCAGGTTCTCCGGCTTCAATCGCATGACCGATCGCGGCGTGTGGTGCGGCCTGGCCGAGATGATCGATCCCTACGAGGAGGGGGCCGATGCGGGTGCCGGCGGAAAGACCGTGGTCGAGGAGCCCGAATGGGACCTCATCTCTCGCGAGCTGTCCGAGATCGATGCCCAGGGATTCCGCTACTCCCTGCATTGCCAGGGGGATGGGGCCGTTCGCAAGACGATCGACCTGTATGAGCGGCTACCGCGTGATGAGTCGGGAAGGCTCGCTCGCAGGCATTCGATTACGGACCTTGAGAACTCCGATCCAGCTGACCTGGCGCGCATGGGCGCCATCGGCGGTATCTGCGAGGTCTATCCCCAGATCCTTACTCTTGATAAGCGCGAGGATTGCCTTTCGACCATGCGTCGCCAGATAGGAGAGAAGAGGCTCTCCCGCAGCTGGAACCGTCGCGCCATGGTGGATGGCGGATGTGTGCTGTGCTGCGGAACCGATCTTCCCCTCCTTATCCCGCATCTAGGAGATTCGATCTACAGCGCCTGCGGAGGGTACTTCGCCGACGGTTTGGACGTCAACCCGCAGAATACCGTTAGCGTTGCCGAGCTGCTGCGGGCATGGACTGCCGGGGGTTCCTACGATCTGGTTCGCGAGAACGATTTCGGCACCCTCGAGGCGGGCAAGCTCGCGGACATCTGCGTTTTGGACCGCGATGTGTTTGCGGTGGACCCCAAAGATGCCAGAGACATCCAGGTCTCGCTCACGCTGAGCGATGGTCGGGTCGTGTACGAAGATTGCTAGGAGAGGAGATGCCCAGCATGGATTTAAACGCTTCCGCGCCCCGCCTGCGTCGCGAGCAGGTCGCCGGCATGAACATTCACTACATCATGTGGTCGCTCGATTATTTCCTTGATGTTCAGCAGCGCCTTGGCTTCAAAACCATCGAGCTTTGGGCGGCCGAGCCGCACGTGACGCTGGACCACACGGGGTATTTCGAGGCCGACAAGCTTCGCCGCAAGATCGAGTCCCGCGGACTCTCCGGGAGCTCCCTGTGCCCGGAGAACGTGGTGTATCCGTGGCAGTACGCTGCCAGAAAGCCCCTCCACGCGCAGCGGAGCCTCGCTTACTTCAAGCACGGCATCGAGCTCGCCGAGGTGCTCGGCGCCCCGTATATGTCCATCAACTCCGGTTGGGGCGATTGGGACGAGGACCGCGAGGAAGCTTGGAAGCGCTCTGCCGAGCACTTGGCGATTCTTGCGGACTATGCCGGCGAGCACGGCGTGACCCTCTGCATGGAGAGCCTGAGGCCGGAAGAGAGCAACTTGGTGGTTACACTCGCGGATGCCAGGCGCATGCTTGACCAAGTAGCCAACCCGCACCTTACTCCAATGGTGGACACTACTGCTATGGGAGTCGCCGGCGAGAGCCTTGAAGAGTGGTTTGCCGAGTTTGGCGATGGTGCCATAAGGAACATGCACTTCATTGATGGCGACCCATACGGCCATCTGGTTTGGGGCGATGGAAAGCACAGCATGGACGATTTCGTGCGTGTCCTCAACGCGCATGGGTTCGAGGGCTATCTTGGCCAGGAGATCACCGATGGAAGGTATTTCGATGATCCCGCAGCAGCGGACCGGCGCAACATGGACGCCTTCGAGAGGTATTTTGTCGACTAGCGCGTAGCTCCCATTCGCGTGGGGCAGTCAACACGCTTGACGAGAAGACTTGCAGTAAACGTTGGCGGATTCGTCCGCCGTATCGAAAGGAAGAATAACAATGAACGCACATGATCTCATCGCCGACGCAATCGCCGAAAAGGGCGGTTTCGATAGCGTCTTCTGGGTTGCCTGCGGCGGCTCCCTCATCGACCTGCTGCCCGCCCATGAGCTGCTTAAGCGCGAGGCGACTACGTTTGCCAGTGAGGCGTATACCGCCCGCGAGTTCGATATCATGCGTCCCAAGCGCCTGGGCGAAAAGTCCCTTGTTATCGCTTGCAGCCACTCCGGCAACACTCCCGAGGTAATCGATGCGTGCTCGATCGCCAAGGCGGCGGGCGCAACCGTTATCGCACAGACCGACAACGCCGGCTCCGGCATCGATAACGGTGAGTGGACGTGCTGGGTATATCCGTGGGGCGAGGGAGTTCCGCAGGCGGAGGTACCCGCCGGCATCTCTTTGGCTCTCGCTGCCGAGCTCTTGGATCAGCAGGAAGGTTATGCTGCTGTCTCTTATACACATCTCCGAGCCCACGAGACGGAGCTACATCT
>URZB01000096.1 GCA_900552295.1 uncultured Collinsella sp. | reverse complement strand
GCATCGACCTGCGCCGATGCCCCTAAAGTAGACACACATTTTGTCCTATAAGCCGAAAAATGCGCCCCTGTGGGCGCACCATCCCGTTCGCTATTCCGCCTTTTTAACGCGCGGCTTGCGACCGCGCGGCTTATCGACCAGTGCGGACTCACCGCTCTCGCGGTACTGGCGGCACCAAGCCTTGACCGAAGACTCGCTGGGAATCTTGTGCTTGATCATGGCCTCGCGAACCGTCAAGCCGTTTTCCAGACGGTCCTTAACCACAGCGAGCTTTACGTCGTACGAATAGGTGTGATGATGCGAACCGGCATTGAGAACGGCGTCGGCACCGCCCACGGCATATGCGCGGGCCCACTGACGAGCCGTGGCCTGGGGAATGCCAAGCTCCGCGGCGAGGGCGCGATGACCGACCCCCTCTTGGAGGATCTCGACGGCGCGCTGCCTAACCTCAGGCGCATGCGTGCGAGTCCTAGTTGCTTCCGACATACCTGCCACTTCTTAGCCTTAACCGTTAATCTGCTTTCTTACGTGCAAGTTAGATAGTAGCATTTTACTGTTTGCTCAAAGTAGTTAATTGAAATAGACGCGGCGTTATCTGGGCATTTGGCACCAAATTACGACATTTCTTTATCGATTATTTACGCTGGTAGCTGACTCGCAGCTAATCGTCATTCGCTTGTCAACAAAATTGGCATCTCTTTATGTCCTTTGGTATAGAGGATATAGTTATTAACCCCTCTCCCAATAATTTTGAGTAATCTGCAAGGCAGTAGACGTCCTCACTCCTCATGATTACCGCGCATTGCCATCCACCGAAGCAAAACAAAAAGGGCGGGACCTGCTGCGCTTGCAGACCCCGCACCGGTTGACACCCGACGGGACACAGCCGGGCGAGACGGATCCGTGCTACCGCCCCGCCTGGCCGCGATGTTCAACTACAGCTCGTTGGCCGCGTGATACGCCGTGCGAATGGCGCTCGCAATGTCGGCGGTGCGCTCGCCCGAGCAGTCGCCCACGCAGGTCACGGGCACCGTCACGCCATCCAGGTCAAACGCGTTGGCCTTGGAGCCCACGGCCATCACCACGTAATCGCAGACGATCTTCACCGGCTCCTCGGCGCCGTCCTCGGTGGTGCGAATGGCCTCCACGCCCTCGTCGGTAATGGAGGTCAGGCGGGTCTTCACGTGCTGCTCCACGTTATGCTCTGCAAAGTCGCTCATAATCAGCGGCAGAATGGTCTCGGACTCGCCCGCGGCAATCTTGTCGAGCATCTCCACGATCGCCACCTCGCAGCCGTGCTGCAGCAGGTACTCGGCAGTCTCGGTGCCCACCAGGCCACCGCCAATGACGGCGACGCGGCCCGTAAGCTCCACCTTGCCGGCCAGCACATCCCAGCTCGAGACGACCTTCTCCGAGTCGGCGCCCGGAACGGGGATGACCACGTCGTGCGCGCCCACGGCCACAATCGCGGCGTCGGCGGCGTTGAGGTCCTCAGCGGTAGCGACGTGGTTGAGCTCAACCTTCACGCCCAGGCCAGGCAGAATCTTCTCGTAGTACTCGACCGAGCGCATGATCTCGTCCTTGCGCGGAGGCGCAGCCGCCAGCACAATCTGGCCGCCCAGATGGTCGCTCGCCTCGTAGACGGTCACGTCGTAGCCGCGCTTGGCCGCCACGCGCGCGGCCTCCAGGCCGGCAATACCGCCGCCCACCACGGCGATCTTCTTGTCGCCCTCGCCCGGCTTAATGGCGATGGTCGCCTCATCGCCGTTCTCGGCATTGAGCACGCACGAGATGTACTTGCGGTTTTGAATCGCGTCGACGCAGCCCTTGTTACAGTTGAGGCACTCGCGGATGGGCTCACCCGTGGCGGCCTTCAGGGCAATGTCGGGGTCGCACATGAGCGAACGGCCATAGGCGACGATGTCTGCCGCGCCATCTTCCAGAATCTTCTCGCCGGCCTCGACCGAGACAACACGGCCCACGGTTGCCACCGGCACGGAGACCAGGGCCTTGACGCGCTCGGCCACGGGCAACGTCCAGTTGTAGGGCATGGCACCCATGGGCGGAATGGTGTCGCCCATGTTGCCCGTGTGGTTGGCCTGCGCAACCTGGATCATATCGATGCCCGCGCCCTCGAGCAGCTTGGCGAACTCGCAGGCCTCGTCGGGTTGCAGGCCGCCCTTGCCGCGCGGCGTGCCGTCGGGGTTCTCCATGATCACGGGGAGCTTGTACTCCACCATCAGCTGCGGCGCGGCTTCCTTAATGGCAGCGACGACCTCCAGCGCGTAGCGAACGCGGTTCTCGAACGAACCACCGTACTCGTCGGTGCGCTGGTTGAGGATGGCCGAGCACAGCGAACCCACCAGGCGGTCGCCGTGGACCTCGATAGCGTCGATCCCGGCCTGCTGTGCGCGAGCGGCCGAGGCAGCGATGGCCTCCTTGATCTGGGTGAGCTGCTCTACGCTCGCCTCGTTCACAAAGTGCTGCATGTCGTGATGCAGCTTGGCGTAGGCCTGGTTGCGGATCTCGTTGGACTCGGCCATCTTGGCGGCAAAGGTCTCCTCGTCGCCGGCAGCCTTGGCCTCCTGCGCGGCCTTGGCGGCGGCCATGGATCCCATGACCATGCGGCCGACACCGGGCACATCGTACTCGGGGTGGAACAGCTGCAGCGCGACCTTGGCGCCGTGCTTGTGGACGGCATCGGCCAGCGCCTTAAACGTGGGGATCTGGGCGTCGGTTGCCAGCTTGGGCGTGGGGCTTGCGGTCATGACGGGAGCGACGTCGCCGATGACGATGTAGCTCACGCCGCCACGGGCCAAGCGCTCGTAAAAAGCCAGGCTGCGCTCGCCAATGGAACCGTCGCGCTCCTCGTAGCCGGTGGTCAGCGGCGGAAACATAATGCGGTTCTTGAGCTCAAGGGGGCCAACCGTAATGGGCTGGAGCAGCTTGGATGCAGGTGCGGTCATGGACATTCCTCTCTTGTAGACGCGGCGGCGATGATGCCGCGTAGTTGTCTATAGGATATGGCATGGGAATACAACAGCGCAACGGAAATCGGCGGACAGCAGGTAGCGGCAGGTGGATGGGGCAGGGCGGCCCGCCGGTTTATCTCAATCTGTAACAGTTACGCGGCAAAACCGGGTCTTGCTGTTACAAATCAAGGTATTCCTCTCAACCCATCCTCAACAATCTAGATCTGTAACATCTAGACCTACTTTTGACCCCAACCTGTTACAGATCGAGACAAACCAAACCCGCCTGCTAGAAAATCTCAATCTATAACAACAACTCGGCAAAATCCGTTCCTCGTGTTACAGATTTAGACAAACACGACCCAACCCACCGGTATATCTCGATCTGTAACACCTAGCCGCCCAAATCGGGTCTAGATGTTACAGATCGAGATTTTGTTTGAGAGGCCGAGAATTGGACCGAAAACACGGTCCCGAAATAACAAAAAGCTCGCCGGCTAGGCCAACGAGCTGCAAGTTCTTGGTCGCGGGGGCAGGATTTGAACCTACGACCTCCGGGTTATGAGCCCGGCGAGCTACCAGACTGCTCCACCCCGCAATGTCTGGGCGCCTCATGTGCGCAAGAAAGAATATTACGCGAGAGTTCGGTAAACGGCAAGGAAAATCTCGTAGAGCATAATTCCTTCATATTTAAACCCCTCAGCCCCTATCACCGTAAACGAATCGCAGCCGAGCGCCGTCGACGGCACGTATACAATGGTGCGCGTCCTTTTATGCCGACACCGGGAGTAGACATGCTGCTCGCTATCGATATGGGTAACACACAGACGGCCATGGGCCTGTTTGACGGAGACGAGCTGGTGCAGTCGTGGCGCATGCCCACCGACCGCTCCTATACCGCCGACGAGATCCATGTGCGCCTGATGGGTTTCTTTAAGATGTACGGCCTTTCGCTCGACGCGGTCGACGCGATCGCCTTTGCGGGCGTGGTGCCGCAGCTCTCGCGCGAGTGGCACGCCGTGGCCGACCGCATCGCGGCGGATGCCATCGTCATCGGGCCGCAGACGGCAGCCGTAACCAAGCTGCGTGCGGCACGCCCCCAGGCCGTGGGTGCCGACCGCATCGCCAACGCCGTCGCAGCCGAGACCTTCTACGGCGCGCCGGCGATCGTGGTGGACTTTGGCACCGCAACCAATATCGACGTCATCGATGAGGACGGTTATTACATTGGTGGAGCGATTGCGCCGGGCATCCGCATTTCGATGGACGCGCTCGCCGCCCGAGCCGCCAAGCTCGCCAGCGTTCCGCTCGAGGCGCCCGAGCACGCCATCGGCCGCGATACCGAGGAGTGCATCAAGGTCGGCGCCGTAACGGGCGCCGCCGCCATGGCTGAGGGCCTGGTCGCGCGCATGAAGCGCGAGCTGGGCCGCGAGGATGCCACCGTTATCGCCACGGGCGGCCTCGCCAGCATCGTCGCCGGTTCGACCGACGCCTTCGACGTGGTAGACGGACAGCTCACCATCAAGGGTATCTGCGAAATCTACCGCCGCATGCAGGAGCTAGCGTAGGCTCTGGCGAAGCCGAGACGCTACAGACCGCGAATCCGTACGGCCTCAGGCGGAAACTCCTGCTCGCCGGCATCGGTCTTGATGGTCGCGCGACCCCAGATGTCCAGGCCCGCAAACACACCGACCGCAAGCGGCAAGCCGTTGGGCGACACCGCCGCAACTTGGCGACCGAGCAGCGGCACCATATCGAAGTACTCGCCCAACACGGGGGCCAACGGCCCTGCGGCGCCTTGCGGCGTGTTGACAACAACCGCCCAGGCGTCCACGCGGGCCAGCACGGCGGCGGCGAGCGCCTCGACCAGCGCTTCGTCAGCCACGTCCACACCAAGCTCGCTCAACGACGAACGCTCAATATCCACCGTCACGGCACCGAACATGCCCACAGCACCGGCACCGCCGTTCACGGTAACACGCGCGAGCGACGTCTCAAACGCAGGCGCACCGCACACGATATCGCTCGGCCACTGGATACCCACCTTACCGGCAAGGCCCAACCCCGGCGTCGATGCCGTGCCCACGAGCGCGTCCATCATGCCCATCGCGGCCACAAACGGCAGGCCGTGGAAGGCATGCATGTTCACATCGGGGCGCACAACCAGCGAAAACGTCAGCGAAGCATCGCCCGCGCTCCACGCGCACCAGCCCGCGGACACGCCCTCGCGGCCCGCGTTACGCGCCGCGTCGAGCTCGGTGCCGGCGGCAACAGCATTCATCTCGATCATCTACATACGCCCCAATTCGCCAACGATATGGCCCACGCGGTCCTCGGGCTCCTTGACCTCGACACCGTTGTAGCGGAAGAACCGCGCTGGGTCGTGCATCAGGTCCTCGAGCGGCACCAGCACAAAGTCGCGCTCGCCAATGAGAGGATGCGGCAGGCGCAGCTTTTTGCCGCCGTGGGTCTCGCCATCCATCCACAGCAGATCCAGGTCGATGGTGCGCGGACCGTTGGCCTTGGCCTTCTTGGAGCGGTCGCGCCCCAGCTCGGCCTCGATCTTCATGAGCTCATCGAGCAGCACCAGCGGCGCCAGCTCGGTCTTGATCTCGATGACGGCGTTGGCAAACGCGTCCTGGCGCGTCTCGTAGGCCGGCTCGCTCTCGTAAATCTTGGAGGAGTTGGACACGCAGGTGAGTGGAATCTCGGCGATCATCTCGCGTGCGGCGCGGATGTTGTCGCAGCGATGCCCCAGGTTGGAGCCCACAGCCACAAACGCGCGGCGCGGCTGCGGCTTGGCAACCGCCCAGTAACCGTTCAGGAACTGCGCAAAACCCGCGGCGTCGTGCACGCGCACGATGTTGGCACCGGCCTGGATGGCGCCCAGGCACACGCCAAACGTAGCGGCATCGCGCTCGGCGGCCTCGGTCACGCCCGAGACGGCGCCCACAAAGCGCTTGCGCGACACGGCGCACATGAGCGGATAGCCCAGTGACGCCATCTTGGCAGTCTCGCGCTGGATGACGATGTCCTCGTTAGCCGACTTACCAAAGCCCGGTCCAGGATCGATGCAGATGCGGTCGCGCGACACGCCGGCATGGATGAGTGTGCGGGCCTGGTCAGACAGAAAGCCCATGACGCGGCGCATGATGGGCGCCGAATCGGGCAGGGTGAAGCGGCGGAGCTGCGAGGTGGGCACGTAGGCTTCCTCGCGGCGGGCGCTGCGGCGCATCATGGCGGCCAGACGGTCATTGGACCTGTCTCTTATACACATCTCCGAGCCCACGAGACGGAGCTACATCTCG
>URZB01000095.1 GCA_900552295.1 uncultured Collinsella sp. | reverse complement strand
ACGAGATGTAGCTCCGTCTCGTGGGCTCGGAGATGTGTATAAGAGACAGTGCTACGGCGATTCGCGCCGACATGGATGCCCTGCCCATCGCGGAGGCAACGGGCGCGGCCTTTGCCTCGACGCATCCCGGCAAGATGCATGCGTGCGGTCACGACGGTCACATGGCCATGGCGCTCGCGGCGGCGACTTTTGTCGACCGAGCGATTCGTGAGCAGCCGGGTGCCATCAAGCGCAACGTGCTCTTTGTGTTTCAGCCGGCCGAGGAAACGACCGGTGGCGCCAAGACGGTGTGTGAGAGCGGCGTATTCGAACGCTATGGGGCAGATCGCATCTTCGGGTTCCACGTATGGCCCGACCTGCCTGCAAACACGTTGGCGAGCTGCTCCGGTCCATTGCTGGCGCGTTCGAGTGAGACACACATTCATATTCACGGGACGAGCATCCATATCGCTAAGACCTATGGCGTACCGGTCGAGGAGTCGCACGATGCGGCACTGGCGGCAGCAAAGTTTTTGGTTGCCGAGCGCGAGCTGATGGACGAGCTGGGTACCGACGAGCCCTGTATCGGCAAGTTTGGTCTGCTGCAGGCCGGTACGGTTTGCAATGCGGTGGCGGGGGAGGCCCATGTTGCCGGCAGTCTGCGTGTGTTTACGGACGACATGTTCGACCGTGCGCGTGAGGGCGTGCGCCGCGTGCTTGATGAGGCATGCGCTGCAACGGGCTGCACGTACGATCTTGACTTTGCCGAGGGCTATCCGCCGGTCGACAACGACCCCGAGTTGTTTGTCAATGTCGCGCCCGCCTTGCCCGAACTACAGCTCGTAGATGAGCCTTTGCTGATTGCCGAGGACTTCGCCTTCTATCAGCGCCATCTGCCGGGCGTGTTCTTCTTGCTGGGCACGGGCGTGCCGGAGGCGCAAGAAAACCCGATCGACGCAGACAGCTGCCCAGCTTATGCGACGAGCGCCCTTCACACTGATACCATGCTCTTTGACGAGGAAACCCTACTCAAGGGCCTCGATGTCTACAAACGATTGCTTGACTTGGAGTGACGATGGAACGACGTCGACAGTCTGCCGCGTATAGTCCGGGTGGGTGCGGGTGCGGCTTGCTGCTGCTCCCGGTTATTGCTGTGAGCATTGGCGTGATGTTTGCGCTTGCTGGACTGGCGGCAGCGGCACTTGTGCTGTTGATTGTGGCCATTGGCGTGACGATTTGGCTCTGCCGCAATCGCGAGCAACGCCGTGCCGACGGTAACACCAATGTCGGCTGGGCCGTCTTCCTGATTATTGCGTACCCGCTGAGCATCAGTTACTTGGCGTTCTTTATCCTGCTGCTCATCAGCACCTTTACTGGGGAATCCGTCACGGTGGGGTAGGCTTCGACAAGCTTCTTGAGGATGAAACGAAAAAGGGGTCGGATGGGCGTTTTGCCCATCCGACCCCTTTCGCACGGTAGTTAATTCGGTCTCCTACTTTGCTGCCTCGCGGCGAGCGACCTCGTCGATCAAGATGGCATCGCCGTGCTTGGCGGCGGCAATGCTCGCGGCCATAATCATGCCCATTGCCGTGATGTAGGCGAAGAGCATCGACGGCGCCACGTCCATAACGATGCCGGAGAGAATCGGCGTCGCCACCTGAGCCGCCATGCTCACGGTGTAGTAGTAACCGGAGTAGCGGCCCACGCTTTGGGAGCTGCAACACTCCAGAATCATCGTGTACACGCACAGGTCCACGCCGCCCAGCGCGACGCCCATCAACAAAAAGACCCCGTACAACACGGGCGAGAAGCCGGGTGCCAGCCAAAGAAGCGTGGGGCACAAAACCATGATGACGGCGGTGCCCAGGGCGACCTTTTTGCGGCCGATTTTGAGCGAAAGGTTTGCCAGGGGTACGTAGCTTAGCAGCGCGCCTGCAATCGTCACGATATTGATGATGGCATAGGAACCGCCCTCCATGCCATAGAACAAATCGGCATAACGGCTGATATTGGTGGTCATGGCGTTATAGCTCATGTAGTAGAAAAACGTTGCGGCGAGCAGCATGATGATGGAGCGACGCACGTCGGTGTCTGCAACGCGTTCCTTACCGCCGGCCTCGGGGGAGTCGTCTTTGTCAATCTGATCCTCGTCGATGCCCATTGACAGCGATTTCTCGCGCATCTTTTCGACGAGGGCGGGCTCACGGACAAAGATGCCGTAGACAACGGCTGACACGAGGATAAAGGCGGCCTGCAAGATAAAGAGCGGAAGATAATCAGGTTTGTCGGCCTTGGGAACCATGACCGAGATGGCGACGAGCATAAGACCCGTTCCCGCATAGCCGACGATCTTTTCGATTGAGTCCGCCTTGGTTCGAAGTGGGCGAGGCGTAATATCGGCCACAATGGCGACCGTCATGGTGCGGTAGGCGCATATTGCCAAAAGCGTGAGGATAATCGCGCCAATGAGCAGAGGTAGGCTGCCCATGTTGTTGGCGATCGCGATGAGCGGGACGGAGAGCATTGCCACCGCGGAGCCGCCCAAGATAAAGGGCGTTCGGCGCCCGAGTTTGCTTGCGCAGCGGTCCGAGAGGATGCCAAAGAGCGGAAGCAGGAACAGGCCAAAGACATTATCGATGGCCATGATCGCGCCGGTGAGCGAGTTGGATAGGCCAAAGGTCCCTGTGAGCATCTTGGGAACGATGCCGTCGTAGACCTGCCAAAAGCTGATCATGCCCATAAAGGGTAGGGAGGCGAGGGCGACGGCCTTGGTGTCGAGCCGGGCCGCCCGCTTAAGATTTGGTTGGGTCATGCTGGTTCTCCTGGTCGGTAAAAGCGGGGAGGGGTGCTATCGGCCCCCGTTCTACAGTTGTTCAAGGTTGGCGAGAAACGCCACATAGAATTCGATGCCGCGCTTGTAGACGTCGACGCCGATGCGTTCGTTGGCGGCATGGATGAGCTTGCGCGCCTCGCCCGAGTAGATAAAGCCGCAGAAGCGGTAGACGCGATCGCAGATCTCGTTGAACTCGCGCGAGTCGGTACAGGAGTTCTGCACGTAGGGAGCAAAGCCGGCCTCGGGATAGACACCCGACACGCAGCGATGGATGTAGTTGAAGGCGGCATCGTCTTCGTAAGGCGAGATGGGCGCGGGCTCGGTGTAGGGAATCGCCTCGTTGATTTCGACGGTGACATGGTCGGGGCTTACGCCCGAGGCGCGGCACTGCTGGGCGGCGAGCTTGCGGGCGCGCTCAACGGCATCGGCGATGGTCTCGAACGGAGCGATGCGCACGTTGAAGTTGGCGCGAGCAACTGGTGGCAGCACATTGTGCGCATTGGAGCCTTCGAGCTGCGTGAGCGCATAGGTTGTGCGCAGCATGGCCGAGGTCTCGGGGCTGGCGGCCATGATCTTGGTAACCGCGGGGCGCGTGAGCCACAGGTTGCCAAAGATTGCCTGATACGTCGCGCTGCTACGGGCACCCAACTCGGTCAGTGTGGCCTCGACGGCGGGCGTGAGCTGCGGCTTGCCGGGGTTGGCCGAGATAGTCTCGCATACACGGCAGAGAAGACGGCAGGCATCGTTTGCCGCAGGCGTAGAGGCATGGCCGCCGTCGGCGCGCGCCGTGACGGTAAGGTCGACGTGGCCCTTCTCGGACACGCCTACCATGGCAACGGGTTCGGTGACGCCGAGCGGGGCGTCGGTTGCCACGGCGCCACCCTCATCGAGCACCATGTAGGGATGGATGTTATGCTCGCGAAGCCACTGCACTGCATGGGTTGCAGTAGGTGCGGCGATTTCCTCGCCATCGCTCGAGAAGAACCAGACATCGCGCGGGGGAACGAAGCCCTGGGCAATCAAATGCTCGGCGGCCTCGAAGAAAGCCGAGACGATGCACTTGGTGTCGAGTGATCCGCGGGCCCAGATCTCGCCGTCGAAGATCTCGGCTCCAAAGGGATCGTGCTTCCAGTCTTGGCCCTCGACGGGCACGACGTCCTGATGCGCCATCATGACGATGGGGTCCAAGGCGGAATCGGCGCCAGGCCAACGCAGGAGCATGCCAAAGTCGTCGACGCGTGTGAGCTCGGCGACTTTAAAGAAATGCGGATAAAGTCGCTGAAGCGTGGGAATCCACTGGCTGAAGGGCTCATCGTCGCGCTCGGCGATGTTCTCACGCGAAACGGTGGGGATGCGCAGCAATTCGCAAAAGCGCTCGACGGCTGCCTCGTCTGCCTTGTAGGTGCCTGCATCAAGAGGCGCGCCCTGTGCGACCGATACCGATGCTCCCATGGTGGGACTCCTTTCGTGTTGTATATCGAATACGTCAAGATTATCGCCCGCACCGCGCGTGGGAAATGGCGAAACACGTTGTTCATCTGCGGGCGGCGGGTAGCCTTAGCCGACGATGACCGTGCCGTCTTCGGTCACGGTGATGGCGTCTCCCGTCGACACAGCATCGAGAAACTCATCGCCCAGGTTGTCAATGGTGGGCATGGGGGTGTCGGTCCATACGCCCGAGAGGATCGCGCCAGCGGCGGCAAGGCTGTCAATGGGTTTGGAAAACAGCAGGCATGCGGGTTGGCGCCCCATTTTGGTGGCGCAGAAGAGCACCATGCCGCCTGTGGTGGAGCCGATAGTCTGCGGAAGACACAAGGCACATCCCGCCAAAGGTTTGCCGTACAAGTCGGGATTGTTTTGGTCGGAACACGTGGCCTTTTTGTCGCCAAACATCAGTGCCTTCTGAAACGATGCGAGCGTGTTGAGCCCTCCGTGAGAGACAAGTGCCTTGGCGTGGGCAGTTCCGGGGACAACGACGCGGCCGTGAAAGATTTTTTCCATGAGGAGTCGCCTTCCTATTTGATTGGTTTTCCGGTGGTGACGTAGGCGAGCACCTCGTCGTCGGTGTAGTAGCGCGATGCCGAGTACGTACGCAACTTGTTGGAGTTGGTGATGATGGGCATGCTGCCGCACAGCGGGTTGTTGGTGTACATAAGCGGGCAGATGCTCGAGACGACGGCACCGGTAGTCGAGAGGCGTCTGTATGCCGCAGTCTTGCGGAAGGCGTCTGCCACGGATGGGGCGGCGGTCAGTACGGTGGGTACTTGCACGCGGCACTTGCCGGAGGCGCTCAGCCCATCGCAGATGGCGTCTGCCCAATGGGCGAGTTGTGCAGACGAGAGGTGGGGGCAGCCGATGAAGGCAAGCTTGGGGCGCGCGCCCGGGTTCTTCCACATAACGGGGTAGCTCGAGCGGATGCGTTCCAGCTCGGCGTCGTCAATGCGATAGATTTGGGCGTCTGGTGCTATGAGGTGTTCGCCTTGTTCGACGGCCTCGGGCGTGATGCTGTCCACGTGGTAGAGCCCGACAGCGCCGTTCGATGCGCTGGCGGCGCCCATGTCCTTAAGGTAGTCCTGCGTGCCGGGTGTGAGTTCGCGGCCAAGCCAGCGGTCGAGGCCTTTAATGTAAGGGACGTCTTCCATCACCTTCATGCCAATGGCGCTGCCAAGCACTTGCGCTTCGGGCTTGCGCTTACAGTCGACTTCGATGATCCAGGTCGCCTTGCGGCCCTCATCGGTGAGCAGACCGAATTCCGGGACAAAGCCGGCAATTGAGCCGAACATCTCGATGATGCCGGAGTTGCGATTGCAGCGAGCGCCCAGCACGGAGTTGGCAAAGACCACGGCGCTGCTTTCTGCCCAGCTTAGGATGTCGCCACGCCGAGGTCGATTGCCAACCTCGGGCTGGTAGCAGGTGCAGGTGAAAGCATCGTTGTCCAATAGACCCATGCTGCGCAGCTGTGCCTCATAATCGTCTTGTTTGGAATACATAATCTTGAACAGCAGCTTTTGCAGCGGGTTGGCCGGGACGGCGGGGTCAAGGGGCCTCGGGTCGACCGAGAATGACTGACCGGACAGGGCGCCGTCTTTCAGCAGCTCATCCATAAGGTCATAGACTGGACCGAGCATGGAGAGGCCAAAACTTGTGACAAGATGACCGTTTGCGCCGGTCACGGGAACCATACGCTCGGCGCCAAAGCATTCGCCGTACATAACGAGGGTCTTGACCACTTTGGCCATGGCGGGGCCCTTGGCGCCGTCGAGCAGGGCTTGTTGTTGGGAGGTCAGGTTCATCTGTGAGCCCATCCTTTCGTGTTAGATATTGGTGCCGAGTCGGTATGCCGCACGGACCGCTTCGAGCACACGGCCGGGCGCAAACCCATCGCCGATGTTATGCAGCTCGTCAGCGGCGTGCGTCTGCTGCAGTTTGTAGAACAGCGCGTCGTCGGGGTGTCCGCCGCAGGCAATGATT
>URZB01000094.1 GCA_900552295.1 uncultured Collinsella sp. | reverse complement strand
CCCGCCGTTTTTAGATGCGAAACGGCGGGCGGCCTATCTTTACGGCGCCGGAACACGAGCGGCGCACCGACTACGGGCGCTCCATGTTGGGAACGATGCTGCCCTCCGTTACTGCGCGCACGGCCAGGCGCATGATGTTGTCGTAGCCGGTCTTGTTGAGAATCTCCGAGATGCGGCGTTTGATGGTGCCCTCGCTCATAAACAGCTCGGCCGCGATCTCGCGGCGGCTCTTACCCTCGCAGGCAAGGCGCAAGATCGACAACTCGACATCGTCGAGGGCCGCCGTGCCCGAGAAGATGCTCTCGGGCGGCTTGGGAAACGTGCAATAGCCCGCCAGCGTGGAGCGCATCACGGCGAATAGCTCGTCGATACCGACGTTCTTGTACACAAAGCTGTCGACGCCCGCCTCGCGCGCCTGGTCCACAAAGGTGATTTCGGGCATACCCGTCATGATAATGACGCGGCACTCGGGCAGTTGTTCTTTGATGCGCGCCGCCGCCACGATGCCGTTGGAATCATGCTCGGTACATACGTCCATCAGTATCATGTCCGGGCGCTCCTTGAGCGCGACACCCAAGGCCTCGGAAGCATCGGCAATGGCGGAAACAACGGTCATATCGGGCTGGTCGCCAACGGAGCGCGCCAGGCTCTCGCGCAGGATGGCCTGGTCTTCGACTATAAGGACGCGGATCATGAACTTCTCCTTTGGACCGTGGCGTTGGAGGCAAGCGGGATGGACACCGTAAGCGTGAAGGGCGGGGCGGTGTGGACTTCCAGGCTGCCGCCCAGATTCTGTGCGACATGCCTCATACCTGGGATACCCGTTCCCTCGCGATACGATACGGGTGCAGGCGCGCCGTCGTTAGAAACGGTCATCCGCGCAACAGCACCGTCTTCCGACGTCTCTTGCCACAGACGCACGTGGACCCGATGCGCCTGTGCATGCTTGGTGGCATTGGTCGAGGCCTCGCGGATAATCTGCAAAAATGCGGCGGCGACACGCGCGTCCTCAGGCAGCGCACCCTCAACATCAATCTGCACACTCACCAGGCCAAAGGCATGGACGATATCTCCCAGTTGCTCTGCCGGTTCGGTGTCGCCCCCGCTGCACAGATCGGCAGCGATTGAGCGCAGCAGCGGGTCGATCTGCTCGAGTGACTCGTCATCCAGGCGCCCCTCCTCCAGATAACGATGGAGGATGGACAGGCGCTGCCCGATCACGTCGTGCGCGCGAGCGCGCATACGCAGATAGGCCGCATTGTCAGCATCTTTTTTGACTTCTTCGATCTGGGCTTGGAGCTCTTGGCCCGCAAGCTCAAGCAGGTGGTTGGCTTGCGCCAGGCGATCATGAGCATGCGCATACTCTGTTACATCCAGGCCGATAATGCGCTCGAAGAGGCGGCCCGAAACCATAACGTCATCGTGCACAAACAAGCGAATCTCGGCGGGAGAAACCTCGACCACCGCCCGCGCCTCACCAAAGCGGTCCAGATTAATCCGCACGCGGTTCTGGCTGCTTTCGGGCATTTGCATGCTGAGTTTGCGCAGGTCGTTCCATGTACCGCTCATATCGCCTAGGTCGGTGGGCATATGAAGCTCCACCAGGTTTTTTCGCATGCAGCGGTTCATGAGCAGCGGGCGGCCCCTCGGGTCCAGATACAGGATGCCCACGGGAATCACGTTGATGGTTTCGATCGTCGAGAACGCGGTGATATCCTCCTGGCGGTTGCGGACATCCATCAAGAGCGCCGCAATGGAGCGGAACAGGAAAAACGCTCCCTCTGCGATAAGGACCGTGGTCCACGCCGAGCCCATGGCAAGCACCACCGGCGGTGTCACGGCGGCAACGAGCAACAGTTCGGCCAGCATGACGGGGCGACGATAGTGCACCATAAGCACCATGCCGTAGGCAAAGATCACGGCACTGAGCCACAACGCTCCGCCCATTGCCCTGGCGCAAACGTCAAGCGGCGCCACCAGATATGAGCCAGACGACGCGAACAAGATGAGCGCCGAAATAATTAGGTGAAGCACAAGGCTCGCCTCGTAGGCACAAATCACCTTACGGTTATAGGACGAACGGCGCGATGCGATGAGCGGGACGCGGATCGTCTGCAGACACGCAGCCAGGGCAAAGACAACATCGAGCGCAACGATTTGGGGAAGAATGAGCGAAATCTGCATCGTCACTCACCCGCCCTCGGCATCAAGACGATCATGCGCAGCTGGCCGGGCTCGCCCTCAAGGCGGTATGCCACGTTGCGCCCTTGCAGAGCGCTTTCGAGCTCTTGCGCAGCGGGCGTCTGCGAAAGATCTGCATCATCGTTGGAAAAAAGCGCGGCACGCAGCTCGACACTGCATCGGTCATGATCGCCCAAGTGATACATAAGCGCCGGATGGTCGGTGGTGTAGGCAAAAAACGCAAAGTCATACACGCAGTCGTACAGGGCGCTTACCGTACTGGCGTGCATCGGGCGCCGTATGGCGATAATCGAGGCGCAATCGATATCGATGGTGCGCAGGTCGCTTGCGAGCTCGTTGGCAATGAGCTGAATGCGGTCGCGATCAAAACCGCTCTCCCCGTGCTGTGCCAACGTGAGCGACCCCTTGCGCTTGCAATAGGCGACGAGCATCTTGGCGCGCTGCAGCATGCGGTAACGCTCGTGCGAAGACGCTTCGTCGGTCAACGGCGGTAGCGAGCTCAGCAGGTCGTACATCCCTTCGAGCGCGCGGGCAAGCGCCTGGTCCACGTCTTGGACCAGCAAGGTCTCGGCCTCTTGGTCTGCCAGGTGCGTCTTAAGGTCGTAGTCGGCGGCGAGCAGCTCGTTTTGACGCTGCAGCTCCATGCGACGATGTGCCAGTTCACGGTTAAGCTCGTTGAGATCCGACACGTCTTGGGCAAGCAGGGCCGATCCGCCCAGCAGTGGAAAGGCACGGTACATCACATCGGGATCGGACGCCACGGCAAAGGCATGGGCGCGGCCGTGCGCCTGGGTCCGCAACTCCTCGCGCACGCCTACCGGCATTGGCTTTGACACTGGCGTGGCATAGACTTCCTGCAGGTCGCGCGTTAGAACTTTGAGGTCAAGCGGCAAGGTGTCGAAAATGCCGGCGATGTCGTGATATGACGGAATGACACCGCAATCGAGACAGATTTCCATCGCCGCCACGCACAAGACGCAATAGATGAGCGAGAAGTTGAGCCTCCATGCCCAGGGCACGCGCAACGCATATGAGATGGCAAAGAACGCGCCGCCCAGCAGCACGAGCGCCGCCGTGCCCGAGAAACGTTGGATGCGAAAGGACGAGGACCGGCCCACCAGGATAAAAAAGGCCACAAAGTTAAAGGCCGTCCACACGAGGACGGCGAAATAACCCCAGCCGTACGTGTAATCGTTGCTCCAGGTGTCGCTTGTACGGTCAAAGTGGAAGACCTGCTGGTGAAAATCGTTGGTGAGCACAAATCCGATAAGCAGGATAGCCACAATCCACAGCGCAGCGCAGTAGCGGCGACCCAGGCGGTGTTGCTCCAGGCCCGCAAGGCGCAGACCACACAACTGGTAGAGCAGCGGAATGAGTGTCATGGGCACGTAGTACAGGTACCACAGCACGGTGGCATAGAACGGCGTGAACGACTTGTACTTGAGAATGACTTCGATCATCCACAGGGCGCAGATGGTGGCGACGGCAACAAGGCGGCGGCGCAGCACATAGTCCAAACAGCGCAGATAGACCGATACGCCCCAGATCGAAAATATAATTGCGGCGACAAGCAGCGGGAGAGAGCTCGAGTGGGCGAGCGCATCCACGACCTCTTCGGACACCTCGCTATAGGCGGGCACGGCGTTAGAAAGTTTGGGGTCGAAGGCGAACAGCGCCGGCAAGACTGCCAAAAGCATGAGGAACAGCGCGGTGATGGCGCCGGCGATAGCAAAGACGCGGTGGCGGTACACCTGATGTGTTATGCCAACAAGGAATCTCGGCATGGCGAAGAGCCTGCCGCCCCTGGGATCCGCAGCCGGTGCGGTCCGGGCGGCCGCGTGGCCGATATGTCGCTCGCGGGTACCCATAGTGCTTTTAGTGTACCGACAGATGGGTCGAAAAAGCGGGCCGCATGTCCCAAAATCCGCAGACGGCAAGGCGCCCGGCAGCCTCCCCCGTCTGGCACTTCCCGATATCCGCCCGCCCCAAACCACCGCAAAGGAGACAGGCACCTTTGTGGTGGTTTGGGGCGATGCGCTAGTCCACGGTGATGTCGAGGTTCTTGCCGATGAGGCCTACGTAGCCGCCCTCGGCAGCCTTGGGGCTGTCAGCATGGCAGAGAACCCACTTGTCGGCCTTCCAGTAGCAGTAGCTGTCGCCGGCCGTGGGCATGTCGGCCGCAGCCTCGGGGCGCGGACCGTTGGTGCCGGCGGGCAGCGCCACCATCACCTGGAAGCCCCCATCGTCGACCATGCACGGCGTGTAGTGAAGCGTGGTGTTGAAAACCTCAACAAGCGTACCGGCCGGTACACGGAACGCCTTGACGCACGCGGTGTCGAGCTTGCCGT
Organism: uncultured Collinsella sp.; assembly: GCA_900552295.1. Taxonomy (GTDB): domain Bacteria; phylum Actinomycetota; class Coriobacteriia; order Coriobacteriales; family Coriobacteriaceae; genus Collinsella. The sequence goes on along the minus strand of URZB01000094.1, from coordinate 1,752 downwards.
CCTCGATCTCCCAGCGATGCGCCACGAGCAGGATAAAATCGCGTGCACCCAGGTTGAACTCGCTGGCGCGGTGATACTCCAGGCAGTTGAGCTGCGTGTTGTGGCCGTTGCACCAGCCGAGCTGGAAGGGACGGCCACCAAACATGAGAAAGCCAAGCTTGTCGGCATCCTTGACGTCCTCGAGCTCCGGCGCACTTGCAACGTACTTGCTGCCCTCGGGAATGGGCGTGGCAGAGAGCGCCTCGAGCACGGGCGACGTAAGCTCGGACGGAACGTTATCCCAAACGTTGCCATAGGATTTGAACTCGGGATCGTTGACAGAGTAGATATGCATGTTCACTCCTGTTCGTAAATGTGACTATACGAACATTCTAGAACAAACACGAGCGATTTTGAACGCTCGCCCCGACCAATCAACAAAAAGGCGCCCCCGCATAAGCGAAGGCGCCCAATGCGCGCGTTTTGGGCGATAAAGCTCTTACGCCTGCTGATAGTGCAGGTGCTTCTCGTCGATATCGGCCAGGTCGCGGTCGAGGTAGCGGCGCGCGAGCCAGTTTGCCATGGGGAGGTTCTGGTCCAGGTAGTTACCGCACTCCTCGGGAGCGGCACCGGGGACATCGCCCTCAAAGCCGGCGACAAACTCGAACAGCTCACGCACGAGCGGCAGAATCTCCTCGCTCGTCACCTCGCCAAACACGACGAGGTAAAAGCCCGTGCGGCAGCCCATGGGGCCAAAGTAGACAATGCGGCTCGACCACTCGGCATGATTGCGAAGGAACGTCGCGCCCAGGTGCTCAATGGTGTGGCACTCGGCCGTGTTCATGACCGGCTCCTTGTTGGGCGTGGTCAGGCGCAGGTCAAACGTGGTGACGGCGGCACCGGTCGCCGGATCGCGGTCGATGCGGCTCACATACACGCCGGGCTCAAGCAGCAGATGATCAACGGAAAAGCTGGCGATGCGCTCCATGGCAGATCCTCTCGATAGTCAATTTGGGACGGGGCTCTTTTAGCTGGTTCGAATGGTCGCACCAATCATACCAGTCAAAAAAGCCCCGTCCCAAAAAGACAACTTAGCCAAGGACACGGGCCATACGCGTCTTGAACTCGGACAGGAAGCGCGGAGCATCCACGGTCAGTGCCACAAGCGCGCTCTTGTCCGGATCGGACAGGCGGCGCTCATCGCAGATGGTGCGACCGCGGTACTCGCCCAGCAGATCAACACGCAGGTTGCAGCCGAGCGCACCTACGAGCGTGGGGTCGATCGCCACGGCAACGGCCAGCGGATCGTGCAGCGCGCAACCGCCCAGGTAGGGCGCGTTCATTTCGTACGAGCCAATGTAGTGCTCGACCATGCTCGCAAACGCGCAGCCCGCCATGGTGCCCGAGCCCGTCCAGCCGGCAATGTCGCGGCGTGTGAGCACCACGCGATGCGTCACGTCCAGACCCACCATGGTGAGCTTACGGCCCGAGCGCAGCACCGCGTCGGCTGCCTCGGGGTCGCTCGCCATATTGGCCTCGGCGCCCGCACTCACGTTACCGGGCACGGTAAGGGCGCCGCCCATCACGACCACGCGGCCGATGGACATCATCGCCGCCGCATCGCGCTCCAGGGCGAGCGCCAGGTTGGAGAACGGGCCAGTCGCTACGTAGACCAGATCGGGACCATAGGTGCGCGCGGCATCGATCAGATAATCGACCGCAGCGTTGCCGTCGGCCGAGGTCGCCCCCACCTGTCTCTTATACACATCTGAC
>URZB01000093.1 GCA_900552295.1 uncultured Collinsella sp. | reverse complement strand
ACGTCAAAGTCGCAGGCGTCGATGCCATGCTTGTTTGCGCGTGTAACGGCAATCTCAAAGCCGCCGACCGGAAGCGTGGCGAGCTGCTCGCGCAGGTGCTCCTCGCTGGCGCCCAGGTCGAGCAGGGCCGCGACAGTCATGTCGCCGCTGATGCCCGAGGTGCCGTCGATGATAAGCGTATGTTGATGATTGGACATGAAATGCTCCTTAACGGGTGCGGGGTGTGCCGGCGCTCAGATGATTGATAAGACTTGCCTGGTAGGCGGCGCCAAAGCCGTTATCGATATTGACGACCGATACGCCGCTGGCGCAGGAGTTGAGCATGGCGAGTAGCGCGGCTACGCCACCAAAACTTGCGCCGTAGCCCACACTGGTGGGAACGGCGATGACCGGACAGCTTACCAGGCCGCCGACAACGCTCGCCAGTGCGCCCTCCATGCCGGCGATGGCGATGACCACCTGTGCCTGAGCAAGTTCCTCGGCATGCGCGAGCAGGCGGTGCAGGCCGGCGACACCCACGTCGTAGAGGCGGTCGACCTCGTTGCCATAGAATTCGGCCGTCAACGCGGCTTCCTCGGCGACGGGCAGGTCGCTCGTGCCGGCGCAGGCGACGACGATGCGTCCGTTGCCGGTAGGGGAGGGCTTGCCGCCCACGAGGGCGAGCTGTGCGTCCGGGACATATCCCAGGTCGATGCCGTTGTCGAGGAGCTCCGAGGTACGGGCTGCTTTTTCGGCATCCAGGCGCGTGACCAGGATGCGCTCCTGGCCGGCATCGCGCAGCGCCTCGATAATGGCGGCAATTTGCTCGGCGGTTTTACCGGCGCCGTAGACAACCTCGCCGGCTCCCTGGCGTACCCCGCGTGAAAGATCGAGCTGTGCAAAACCCAGATCGGCGGTCGGCGCCGTCTGGATGCGCGTGAGGGCGACTGCCGGGGCGACTGCTCCGTCGGCAACATCGCTCAGCAATTGCTCAAGATCTCGCTTATCCATATATGTTCCCTTCGACGGTGCAAAGTCTAGCACTCAAGGGCAAGTTTCCGAACACTAAGACAAAATTGTTCGGAAACTATAGGACAGACTGATTCAATTGTTAAACGGATCGGCTAGTCACGCAGGATGATGTCCATGGCGAGCATCAGGTTGCGCTCATCGATGGCAAACGGGGCGGCTTCGCGCGTCTTGGGCTTGGCACAAAACGCGATGCCCGTGCCCGCGGCCTGAATCATGGGGATGTCGTTGGCGCCGTCGCCGATCGCGACGGTATGGGCCATGTCGACACCGCACTCGACTGCCCAATCCAGCATCTGGATGAGTTTGGACTCCTTGGTCACAATGTCGGCCGCCAGCTTACCCGTGAGCTTGCCGTCCACGACTTCCAGGCGGTTGGCCAGGCAAAAATCGATGCCCGCAGCGGCCACGATCTTATCGGCGACCTCGTGGAAGCCGCCGCTCACCACGCCGACCTTCCAGCCCTTGCTGTGTGCCGAGCGCACAAGCTCCAACGCGCCGGGGGTAAACGTCACGCGCTCAAAGGTGCGCTCGAACACACTCTCGTCCAAGCCGGCAAGCAGCCCAACGCGCTCCTCGAGCGCCTGCTTAAAGTCCAGTTCGCCGCGCATGGCGCGCTCAGTGATCTTCGCCACTTGCTCGCCTACGCCGGCCTCCTCGCCCAACAGGTCGATGACCTCCTGGTTGATGAGCGTGGAGTCGATATCCATAACGATGAGGCGTGCAGTCATGGCGGGCCTTTCCGAGTGCAGTTGTATTGGGGCACATTGTCGCACGTGGCGCGCGTCGGCAGACACTGCGACGCATCAATTGTTTCGTCTCCGTCAAGTCTTTGGGCAGGAGCTACTTTTCCGCGGCACATCGACACAGGTGCGATAAGATAGAACGCCATGTCTGGCTGCGCGGTTTACGCAGGCTGGGCAAATCTGTACGACGCCGCCCGGAACGACACGGGGCGGCACAGATCCATAAAGGAGGATCACTGGTATGAGCCAGACCCGTCCCATCGACGAGCATTCCATGCACACCCGTACCTGCGGCGAGCTTCGCCGCGAGAACGTGGGCGAAGAGGTCACCCTCACCGGTTGGGTGAGCCGTCGCCGCGATCACGGCGGCCTTATTTTCTGCGACCTTCGCGACCGCGAGGGCATCACGCAGCTCACCTTCGACCCCGAGCACTCCGACGGCGACGCCTTTAAGATTGCCGAGACCATGCGTCCCGAGTGGCCCATCAAGATCCACGGCGTCGTGCGCTCCCGTGGCGAGGAGACCACCAACGCCAAGCTCGCGACCGGCGAGATCGAGGTCCTGACCGACCACGCCGAGGTGCTCAACACGTCCGTCACCCCGCCGTTCCAGATCGAGGACGGCATCGAGACCAGCGAGGACACCCGTCTGCGCTATCGCTATCTGGACCTCCGTCGTCCCGAGATGATGGCAAACCTCAAGCTGCGCTCCGACTTTACCTTTGCCATTCGCGAGGCGCTGCACAACCGTGAGTTCATGGAGGTCGAGACGCCCTCCCTGTTCAAGTCCACGCCCGAGGGCGCCCGCGACTTCATCGTCCCCAGCCGCATCCAGCCGGGCAACTTCTACGCTCTGCCGCAGTCCCCGCAGCTTCTGAAGCAGCTGCTCATGGTCGGTGGCGTCGAGCGCTACTACCAGGTTGCCAAGTGCTTCCGCGACGAGGACCTGCGTGCCGACCGTCAGCCAGAGTTCACCCAGGTCGATATCGAGATGTCTTTCGTGGACCAGAACGATGTCATGAGCGCGCTCGAAGAGGTTCTTGCCGATGCCTTCGGCCGCATGGGTGTCGAGATGCCCACGCCGCTGCGTCGCATGAACTACTGGGATGCCATGGACACCTATGGCTCCGACAAGCCCGATACCCGCTATGGCATGCACTTGGTCGATCTGACCGACATCTTCGCCAACTCCAAGTTCAAGGTCTTTGCGACTGCCGCAAACGAGGAAGGCTCTGTCGTCAAGGCTATCAACGCCAAGGGCGCCGGTGCCTGGGCACGTGCCAAGATCGATAAGCTTGCCGGCGTGGCCTCCACGTTTGGCGCCAAGGGCTTGGCCTGGATCGCCTTCCGCGAGGACGGCTCCATCAACAGCCCCATCGTCAAGTTCTTCTCGGACGAGGAGATGGCGGCTCTGCGCGAGCGCATGGACGTCGAGCCCGGCGATCTTGTGATGTTCGCCGCCGGCCCGCGCTTGCTCTCTGACGAGATCCTGGGTGGCATGCGTTCTCACATGGCCAACGCACTCGAGATCAAGCGCGAGGGTCACGACTTCCTGTGGGTCGTCAACTTCCCGCTGTTCCACTGGGACGAGGATCGCAAGGCCTATGCTGCCGAGCACCAGCCCTTTACCCTGCCGACCGAGACCGACATCGCCAAGATCGAGGCCGACCCGTTGGCAGCCGGTTCGTGCACCTACGACTTTGTCATGGACGGCTTTGAGGCCGGCGGCGGCGGTATGCGTATCCACAACGCCGAGATGCAGATGTCCATGCTCAAGCTCCTGGGCTTTACCGAGGAGCGTGCCGAGTCTCAGTTCGGCTTCCTCATGGAGGCGCTCAAGTTTGGTGCGCCCCCGATGGGCGGTTTCGCTCTGGGTCTGGACCGCGTATGCATGCTGCTCACCGGTTCCGACTCCATCCGCGACGTCATGGCGTTCCCCAAGACGGCCAGCGGCTCCGACCTTATGTCGGGTGCTCCGAGTGCCGTTAGTGGCGCCCAGCTCAAGGACGTCAGCCTGCGCCTGATGTAGGCGAGCGGTTACATATTGCCCGTAACGAGGGAAGGACGCGTGCCTTCCCTCGTTTTTTATGCGCCGAGGTTGCGAGGGCATGGGGTGACCGGACGTCGAGGAAGCTGCGTCCCGGAATTTGCGTCCAGAATGGGATGTACTTTCCGCCAGGGTCGCTCAGCGGAAACTGCGTCCCAGAATCCAGCCAAATAACGGGTCGCACTTTCCGGTTGAGCCTTCTGGCGGAAACTGTGTCCCATCATTGACGCTCGAAATGGGATGCGATTTCCGTCCCGCCCTCAACAAGCATCTAACGCTACAATAGCTACCACGTGGCTGGGTTTTGCCGGCCGAATGTGCGATGTCGTGGGAGGGGACATGGTCGAGTTTACAAAGACGATTAAAGATCCGTTGGGATTACATGCCCGCCCGGTTGCGCTGCTCTATGACATCATTGCCAAGCATCGTAGCGACGTGTCGGTCAGCATCGGCGACCGCCACACGGATGGCCGCGATGTCATGGGACTCATGGCTCTCTACGGCGAGTGCGGCGAGGACATCATCTTCCGCGTTTCGGGCGTAGATGAGGCCTCCTGTGTCACATCGATCAGAAATCTCTCGCTTTAAGCATGACAGGGCGTGGTAAAGGATGGTCCTTTGCCGCGCCCTTTTGTTTCGTATAGGAAACTTTTTCGAAATCTGAATGGGGACCCTTTCCAAAAAGTTAACCACGTGCTAGTTTACTAAAGCGAACATAGACGTGGTTAACTTTTATCGCGTCGATGTTGAGGACGAACTGACGTTAGGAGCCACTCATGTCTTGCGGACCGCAGATGCCGGCCATGCCGCTTTCGATGGTAAAAGCGGGCGAAACCGTGCGCGTGTCCCGTGTAAAGGGCAATGAGGACATGAAACACCACCTCAAGGACCTCGGCTTTGTCGAGGGCAACGAAATCCACGTGGTGAGCTCGAGTGGCGCCAATATTATCGTCACCGTGCTGGGCGCACGCTTTGGCATCGATTCCAAAGTTGCCATGCACATCATGACCGTCGGTTAGTCGACGGAATTTCTGTACGCACTGAAAGGGGGACAAGTAAATGAAGACGTTGGGTGACGTTAAGGTGGGCGAGAGCTCCACCATCGTCAAGCTTCACGGTGAGGGTGCGCTTCGCCGCCACCTTATGGACCTGGGGCTTATCAAGGGCACTTCGTTCAAGGTCGTGAAGGTTGCACCGCTCGGTGATCCGGTCGAGATCAACGTGCGCGGCTACGAGCTTTCCATCCGCAAGGAGGAGGCGGCCGTCGTCGAGGTTCAGTAAGGACTTGCGGCGCATATTTTTGCAGATAAAGTTAGGTTTTTCTAACTTAATGCAGCATCTTTGAAGCACATTATCCAGCCTGCGCGGAGAAAGCAGCGCAGGCACACAAGGAAGAAGGATTGAATGGCGGATTCTCAGATCCATGTCGCGCTGGCGGGTAACCCCAACTGCGGCAAGACCACGCTTTTCAACCTGATCACCGGCGCCAACGGCTACGTTGGCAACTGGCCCGGCGTCACGGTTGAGAAAAAGGAGGCCAAGCTCCTAAGCGACAAGAACGTTACCATTACGGACCTCCCCGGCATCTACTCGCTTTCCCCCTACAGCCCCGAGGAGCAGTGCTCGCGCGACTACCTCATGAGCGGCGAGCCCGATGTGGTCGTCCAGGTTGTCGATGCCACCAACCTCGAGCGCAACCTGTACCTGGCGCTTCAGGTTATCGAGACCGGCCTGCCCGTAGTCGTCGCCCTCAACATGGCCGACTTGGTCGAGAAGAACGGCGACAAGATCGACACGGACAAGCTCTCCAAGAAGCTCGGCTGCCCGGTCATGATGATCTCCGCTCTTAAGAACAAGGGCATCACGGAGCTGTTCGAGCAGGTTAAGAAGTCCGCTGCCTCCAAGGGCCAGGTGCCGGAGCACAAGTTCGACTCCTCCATCGAGGATGTCCTGACGCACATCGAGAACAACCTGCCGGCGAGCGTTTCCGCCAACAAGCGCCGCTATTACGCCGTCAAGCTGTTCGAGCGCGATGCGGACGCCTGCAAGCTCATCAACCTCACCAAGGAGAAGGCCGCTCGCGTGGAGGAGCTGGTCGCCCAGTGCGAGCAGGATTGCGACGACGATGCCGAGTCCATCATCACCGGCGAGCGCTATGGCGTCATCGCGCACATTATCGACGAGTGCATGACCAAGGCTCCTGCCAAGATGAGCACCTCCGAGAAGATCGACCGCGTGGTTACCAACCGTATCCTGGGCCTGCCGATCTTTGTGGTCATCATGTTCTGCGTGTACTACATCGCCGTTTCTACCTTGGGCGGCACGGTGACCGACTTCACCAACGACCAGCTCTTCGGTACCGACGGTTGGTATGTGCTCGGCCAGGGTCGCGACGCCTACGACGCGGCCGTCGAGGCTGCGGGTGACAATGCCGACTCGGTCGACCCGGCACAGTACGGCCCCTATGTCCCGGGTATCACCACCGTGGTGCACGACGCCCTTGTGG
>URZB01000092.1 GCA_900552295.1 uncultured Collinsella sp. | reverse complement strand
TATAAGAGACAGTCTTGGGACGGTCGACGACGCCCACGGTAAAGCCGGCAAGGTCGTAGTCGGCCGGAGCCATGACGCCGGGGTGCTCGGCCATCTCACCGCCCACGAGCGCGCAGCCCGCGAGCTTGCAGCCGTCGGCCACACCCTTGATGATCTTTGCCATGTGCTCGGCCTCAATGTGGCCGATGGCAACGTAGTCCAGGAAGAACAGCGGCTCGGCGCCCGAAGCCAAAATGTCGTTGACGCACATGGCGACCAGGTCCTGGCCCACCGTCTCGTGACGATCCATGATCTGGGCGAGCACAAGTTTGGTGCCCACGCCGTCGGTACCGCTGATCAGAATCGGGTCTTCCATATCCTTAAGCGCGGCGGCCGAGAACAGGCCACCGAAGCCGCCGATACCGCCGATAACCTCGGGGCGGTTGGTGTCCTTAACCATTTGCTTAATCGCGTCGACGGCGCGGCCGCCCTCGGCGGTATCGACGCCGGCATCCTCATACGTCACATGCTTGCTGTCGCTCATCTGAGCCTTCCTCTCCCACTACCGTGGCGCCGCGCGGGCGCCAAACGGTGCTCATAGTTGCGTTCATTTCGGCGCGCGCCATAACAGCACGCGCCGTCATATCAACAAAACAGCAGGTGAAACCTACCAAAATAAACCTGTCCCCACATGGCAGGTTTTAGGCCTCGCCGTGCTTCTCTTCCCAGCTGCGGTCGTCGTATTTCTCGACCACGGCGTCGTCGTCAAAGTACAGCGGCTTGTCCAGGTTGCGGGGCTTAAAGCCCTCCATAAACTTGTCGCGGCCAAAGCTCTCGGGAATCGCCACGGGGTAGCGGCCGGTAAAGCACGCATCGCAGTAACCGCCCTTGGGCATGACCTTAAGCAGGCCCTCGACCGAAAGGAAGGCCAGCGAATCGGCGCCGATATACTCGCAAATCTCGTCGACCGTCTTGTTGGCGCTGATAAGCTGCGACTGCACGTCGGTATCGATACCGTAGAAGCACGGCCAGATGACCTCGGGCGAGTTGATGCGGATATGAATCTCCTTGGCGCCGGCGTTGCGCAGCATCTTGACGAGCTGCACCATAGTGGTGCCACGCACGATGGAGTCGTCGATCACGACGAGGCGCTTGCCCTCGATGTTGTCGCGCAGCGGGTTAAGCTTCATGCGCACGCCCATGGCGCGCAACTCCTGCGTAGGCTCGATAAACGTACGGCCCACGTAGCGGTTCTTGATGAGGCCCTCGCCAAAGGGAATACCGCTCTCGTGCGAATACCCCTCCGCGGGCGGCAGGCCGGAGTCGGGCACGCCGATGACCAGGTCGGCCTCGACGGGCTCCTCATGTGCCAGCTGACGACCCATGTCGTAACGGCAGGCGTAAACGCTCTTGCCGTTCATGATGGAGTCGGGACGGGCGAAGTAGACCTGCTCAAAGATGCAGTTGGCGGGCTCTTCGGCTGCAGGCACACCCTGCTCGGATACCAGACCCTCGGCGCTGATGCGCAAGATCTCGCCGGGACGGACGTCACGGACGTACTCGGCGCCCACGATGTCGAGTGCGCAGGTCTCGGAAGCAACGACCCAGCCGCCGGCGCGCGTGACATGGACGGCGGAGTCGACCGTCGCGGCGCCGTCTTGCGAGGGCAGCTGCGAAACGGATGCGGCATCGGCCTGGTCCAGACCCTCGTCCACCAGCTTGCCCAGCACGAGCGGGCGAATGCCGTGCGGATCGCGGAATGCGTAGAGCGCCTGCTCGTTGATGAGCGTCATGGCGTAGCCGCCGCGCACGAGCTCCATGGTCTTGCGAATGCCCTCACGCAGATGACCCGTACGCTGGGTAAAGTAGCCGATAAGCTTGGTCGCGACCTCGGAATCCGAATTGGAGAGGAACGGCACGCCCAGCTCGATCAGCTGGCGGCGCAGCTCGTCGGTGTTGACCAGAGTGCCGTTGTGAGCAAGCGCGATGATGACGCTGTTGATGGTGGAAAGATGCGGCTGCGAGGCTTCCCAGCTCTTGGCGCCGGCGGTGCCATAGCGCACGTGGCCCACGGCCAGCTGGCCGGAGAGCGTCGACAGGTCGGCGTTGGAGAACACGCGGTCGAGCAGGCCCAGGTCCTTGCGAACCATAACCGTGCCGCCGTCACCCACGGCGATTCCCGCCGATTCCTGGCCGCGGTGCTGCAGTGCACGCAGGCCAAAGTACGTCAGTCGAGCCACGTCGCGATCGGGCGCCCACACACCAAAAATGCCGCATTCCTCATGCAGCTGGTCGGAGTCCGGATCATACGTCGACATGGTCTTCACCTGTCCCGCGGCGCGCTCGGCCGCGTGGATGGTTTCTTGAGACATGGCATCCCCTCAGAGCCTCGTTATTTGGCGTTACCTGCCCTATTATACGCACGGCAAGACAAGCACTCCCGCGCATGAACAGCGCTTTTTAAAAGCCCACCGAGCTTATAATCCGTTTTGCAGCCAAACATTTTATTGGGCAACCGCCTCGGGGCCGACGATCCCGCATACTTCCGTTGCGACGCGTCTCGTCCACCGCTAGGGCTTACATTGCTGCAATTGGGTCGTTTGTCCTGTCTTTTAGCAGGTCGGCGGCGTATCCTTGTACCTACAGCAAAACGAGAAAGGTTCTATATGGATCGAAACGAACTCGACCCCAGCGTCCCCAGCGCCACGGAGGTCAAGAAGATCCCCCTCATCATTAAGGTGTACGCCGTCCTGTGCATCCTGTCCGGCGTGGGCACGCTCCCTTCGGTCGGCGCCTTTATGTGGCAGGTCATCACCGCGCTCATCAACGGCAACGCCGCCGCCAAGCTCGGCGACAACACGCTCGTCGCGGTCGGACTGATTGTCGCCGGCATCATGCTCTCGGCTGCCAGTGCCGTCATCCTGATCATCTTTGGCCTGGACCTTATCAAAAACCAGCGCCGCAACGCTGCCCGTCTGTCCTATATCCTTATCGCGTTTACCGTCGTCGAGCTTTTGGTTGACGTGATGCTCCAGGGCATCGGGCCCTTCTTGCTGCGCCCTGCCATCCAGCTCGGCATCCTCGTCGCGCTTTCGGCCACCGTCGACCCCACGCTGCGCCAGGAGCGCGAGCTGCAGCGCCGCCTGCAGGAAATGCTCGATCGCGACGCCGCCGCCGAGGGCATGCTCGGGCGCGATGAAACCGGCGAAGGCTACATTAAGCTCAACTACTTCAACCTGTTCTGGGTATTCTTTGTCTGCTGCATACTCGGCCTGATCGCCGAGGACATCTGGCACATGACGGTCGACGACCCGGGCGTCTACCAGAACCGCGCCGGCATGCTGTTTGGCCCCTTCAGCCCCATCTACGGATTTGGCGCCGTACTCATGACCATGGTGCTCAACCGCTTCTACAAAAAGAACCCCATCATTATCTTTTTGGTGAGCGCGCTGCTCGGCGCAAGCTTTGAGGTGTTCGTGGGCTGGTTTATGCAGACCTCGTTTGGCGTGGTCTCGTGGAGCTACTCGCATATGAAGCTCTTTGGCATGCCCGATCCGCTCGCCGTCCTTACCGGCGGACGTACCTGCACGGGCTTCGCCTGCCTGTGGGGCCTGGGTGGCCTCATCTGGATCAAGCTGCTGTTGCCGAGGCTGCTCAAGCTCATCAACATGATTCCGTGGAAGAGTCGCTACTCGGCTACCGTCATCTTCACCATCATTATGCTGGTCGATGGCGTTATGACGCTGCAGTCGCTCGATTATTGGTATCAGCGCGTCAACGGCACGGGACCGGATATTCCCGTTGCGCAGTTCTACGGCAAGTACTTCGATAATGACTTTATGGAGAATCGCTTCCAGAGCATGACCATGAGCCCCAAGGATGCAACGCGCGTGTAGCGCTCACCGCGCCCAAAACGCAAAATGCCCGCCGGTATCACACGTACCGGCGGGCATTTTTATAAACGAGCCTTCTATCGGCGCAAGCCTCTACGCCTCGCGCTCGACCTCACTCACGCATTCGTTCTTGATGGTGCCAACGAGCGCCTGCAGCGCATCGACCACGTGCGGGCGAATGTCCCCGCCGATGAGCACGAGCATGATGTCGTCACCTACGGCAAGCTCGCCGCTTGCCAGCCACACGCGCACATAGCCGATACCCGGCATCGTGCGCGTCGCCTCGATAGCGGCCTGCACCTTATCGGCATCGAAGCCGAACACCATGCCGCCCACCTTATGTCCAGGCGCCACACCATCTGTCTCGACCCCACGCACCTCGGACTTAGGCGTCGCACGCACCACGCCGTTGTGTGTCAGGTACATCCCACAATCAGCCGCCGAAACATCGGCCTTGGCTTCGCGCAGCCAAGCATCAATCGAAGGCATCGTTTTGCCGTTCTCAAGCATCATTTCTCCCTTACCGTCATCGAGTAGCCAATTTGGAACGGGGCTTTTTTAGCTACTCTCGAACAACTTATTCCTCGACCGGCGTGAGCACCATGACGGCACGCGTGTTGCTCAGCGACAGCGAACGGCAGGTCACAAGCGTTACAACCTTGGTTGCCGAAGCGGCACGATCGGTGGCATCACTCGCCACGGCAGAAGCGCCGTCAAGCATCTCGGACAGATAATTCGTCAGCCCGTCGTCGCCCTCAAAGTTGGTCGCGCGCGCCTTGGCATACGTGTCCTCGACAACTTTGGTCGCCAGTGGTCGCAGCTTATACGTAGCATCCCGTGTGATGTAATACACAAACTCGATGCTATCGAACGTCGTCTGATCAGTGGTGTCCGAAATCACGTTGAACATCGACCCATCGTTCATATGGTGTCCGTAGATCGTGGTTTGCTGATCAACCATTCCCGGCGCGGTGTCATCGCTATCCAGGAAAATGGCCCCAGATGCATTGGCCGTACCGTCAAACAGCGTGTTGAGGTATTTGGAGTTGTTGTTGGTCTGCACCACGGGATAGTTGATGTTGGTTCCCGGCACATAAATCCAACCCACAATCTCGGGGTTTGTCTGAGCAAGCGCATCGAAGTCGATAATCGGCACGCCGCTGGCGTCCTGATCGCCTACATATTGCTTCTCGATTTTCTGGTACGAATCGCTTGCCTGCTTATAGCCAATCTGAGCATTGATAAAGATAGCGGCGGCGGCGACAATCAGACCGATGCCCACGATAATGAGCAGAATAGGAATGATGGAGCGGCGCTTTTTACGCGGCGGCTCAGTGTAGCTGGACGCCGCGCCGCTCGTTTGCCTCGGCGTCCGGGCCTGCTTCTTTGCCGTGCCATATGACGAAGGGCGATACGCAGCCGGCGTATCCTGGCGGCGATGGGACGCCGGTGTCACGGGGCGCGGCGCGCGCGGCTGCTGAGGAGAGGATGTCCGACCCTGCTGCGCCGCATGGGCAGCACCCGGCTTCGACGGATCGGGAATCTGAGAAGCCTTGAATCGTTTTCCCTGATAGTCGGACATGGCTCTCCTTATACTGCGGTGAAACGGCGGAACGTCTAGGCGTCGGCCATCTCCTGCTTCATCTTCTCGATAACCTTGCGGTACTCGGGGTCGCATGCGCCCAGAATCTGCGTGGCGTAGATGGCGGCGTTCTTGGCGCCGTTGATGGCAACGCAGGCCACGGGCACACCCGAAGGCATCTGCACCATCGACAGCAGCGAATCCATACCGCCCAGGTCACTCGTCTTCATAGGCACACCGATAACCGGTAGCGGCGTAAAGGCAGCCACGACACCACCCAAGTGAGCGGCCTTGCCGGCGGCGGCAATGATCACCTTAATGCCACGGTCGGCAGCAGTCGAAGCCCACTCGTGGACCTTCGCCGGCGTGCGGTGTGCGCTCGCAATGACAAGCTCATAGGGCACACCGAGCGCCTCGAGCTCGGCGGTGCAGCCTTCCATAACGCCCAGATCGGACTTGGAGCCCATGATGATCCCGACAACCGGCTTTTGATCTGCCATAAACAAAGACCTCCTGTTGAGAGCGGTGACGCGGCGGATCCGCGACCCTTAACTACTGAGAGTAGTATAGCTGCTCCCGTCCCTGCGGTCCCCGGGTGCCCCGCGGCGGGCTGGGTTTTTATCTTCGCTCCCCTTGCTTCGCAAAGTCGCTCAGACAATAAACCCAGCCCGCCGCGGGGCACCCGGGGACCTACCGGATATTGCCATGACGTACGTTGGCTGAAATATTAACGTGGGATCTGCCGTTCGAACGAACGGCAGATCCCACACTCATTTTCTATTTAGCCCTAGTCATCGCGCAAAGCCCCTTCCGCAGCACACGGAGCAGCCACTGTCTCTTATACACATCTCCGAGCCCACGA
>URZB01000091.1 GCA_900552295.1 uncultured Collinsella sp. | reverse complement strand
ACCTTGGCCCCGTTCCGGCCGTCATCGTCACGCTGTTCACCTTTGTCACCACCATCATGAGCGCGCAGAGCTGCGGCCAGACGGGCATCGACCCCATGGAGATCTTTGGCCTCATCGTCATGCTCATCGTGGCGGCCTTTGCACAGATCGCCCAGGTCAAGCTGTTCTTTATCGCCGGCATCGTGGCCGTGGCGTGTGGCCTTGCGGGCGACGTCATGAACGACTTTAAGGCCGGCGCCGTGCTGGGCACCAACCCGCGCGCACAGTGGGTTGGCCAGGCCATCGGCGGCATCGTGGGCGCCCTGGTCGCCGCCGCCGTCATGGTCGCGCTCGTCACCGCCTATGGTCCGGACGCCTTCGGCCCCGACAAGAGCTTCGTTGCCGCGCAGGCAAGCGTGGTCGCCACCATGGTCTCGGGCATCCCGAGCGTGCCGTGGTTCGCAGGCGGCTTTATCGCCGGCATCGTCATGTACTGGCTCGGCATTCCGGCCATGATGATCGGCCTGGGCGTGTACCTGCCGTTCTATATGTCGCTCACGGCTTTCCTGGGCTCCTGCGTCAAACTCGCCTACGACAAGTGGGCCGCGCACCGCGACGCCGCCGCCGGTCTTTCGGACGAGGAGAAGGCCGCCAAGGATGCTGCCTTCCAGGAGCAGGGCCTGGTTGTCGCCAGCGGCCTGCTGGGCGGCGAGTCTATCGTCGGCGTTATCCTGGCGTTTATCTCTGTTGGCCTGAGCCTGCTGGGCTAAACCAAACAACAACGCACCAGCGCAGAGCGCGGGGCCGGAGACCATCCGGCACCGCGCTTTTTTGTCTATTTGACTCTTATGATCCTCACGGCGTTTTTAGCCATGCCCATTGGCCTGACTTCCAGGTCAACAAACCCTGTCTGACACCTCGCTCAACGCGGTGTAGAGTAAAGACGACGGGCGGGATACGCGGCACGTGCCAGAACGAGGTGGACATGGAACTCGATAAACAACAGCTCAAGCGACTGCGCGAGCGCCATCATCGGCGCCATGGCATCCGTCCCGCCCACAGTGAGGTCATGGAGAACGCCGGCCGCTTCCTGAGGCGCGCATTCAACATTCGCGAGGGACGCGCGCCCTATCACGTGATTCGCAAGCGCTTTGTAAACGGGGCGCGCCTGACTGGCTCACACTTATGCATCTTGATCATTGCCATGTTGATCGCGAGCATCGGCCTCGATATCGACTCGGATATCGCCATTGTAGGCGCCATGCTCATCTGCCCGCTCATGGGCTCGGTCCTTGCCATGGCATACGGCATCGCCACGCTCGACCGCGAGATCACCCTTGAGGCCGTCGCGAGCTTGGCTCTACAGATGGCCTTTTGCCTGGTCACGTCCACGTTGTACTTTAAGCTCTCGCCCCTTGGCACCACCACGGCCGCCATCATCGACAATTCGACACCGACTGTGTGGGACCTTGCCGTCGCGCTCGCGGGCGGCTTTGCGGGTGGCCTGGGCAACTCGCGCGACCAGGAACCCGCCACGCTCATCGCCGGCGTGGCCGTGGCGACTGCGCTCATGCCGCCCCTGTGCGCGGCGGGCTATGGCATCGCCATCGCAAGCGGGTCATTGTTTCTCTCGGCGCTTTATGAGTTTGGCATCAACGTGGTCTTTATCGCGCTGGCTGCCGAAGCCGTGCTGCTTCTATTGCGCGTGCCGCTCAAGCGCGACCTCAACGGCGACGGCATTGTGACTGCCGAGGAAGATGCCGAGGTCGACGAGCTATCACGCAAGGTGCGCCGCCGCATCATTGTGGGCACGGTAGTCTTTGCCATCCCCTGCATCGTTATGACGGCGGGGTCTATTGGCTCGGCGCAGGCCGGCGTGCAGGACGGCTACGGCGTCACCGAAACCACGCGCGAGCTTGCGGCGGTGCTGCCAGGCTTTAAGGATTACACCGTCGCCGTCGAGACCTCGGCCACCGAAGGCGATGAGGAAGGCATCGTCGAGCGCGAGATTGTCGCCCATGTGACAACGAGCGAGGCGCTTGGGGCACACGACCGTCACGTCGCCCGCAAGCTCATCGACCTCAACGTGCCCGAGCTCGATCGCGTGGAGTTCGATGTGAAGTGATGCCGGCGCGGGATGAATGCTCACACAGACGCAAGTTATGACGAGGCGCAGACGCAATACGGACACGAGCAAATAGCGGGGTGCAGTTCATACCCGCGCCCCGCTCGCTGTTTTATTGCCGTGAATCAGACGTCCGCATCGACATCGCCAGACTCCACCGTAAACGCCGGATCGGTGCTCACAAGATAAAATCGGGTCACCTCAGTATTTCTAATTAGGTAAATCTGCCCCTGATTGCGTCGGCGCGATATATACGCAACGTGAACCGTGCCGAATTCTTCGCCGTTTTCCTTCTTTAATATCAGGATGTTGGGGTCATCCGTACGCTTAAACTGCCCGTCTGTGCAGATTCCGTCTTGATCGACCAGCTGCCATCGACAGTTGTCCTCCTCAAGAAAAGCCAGGGTTTCCCGACTCGTTTTGTCATCCCGATAGTAACCATCAATGGCAAACCCTTCGGAAGCGCATTCCTGCATATAGGACGTTTCTCGGCTTATAGCAAACAGCCCTGTAGCGCCCAGGAGCACAGCCAGGCAGATCACTGCAAGGGTTATCGAAATAGCACGGCGGCCCATGTTAGCCCAATCGATAGTTGTTTAACGGAGCGCGAAACATACCTGGAACCTCCGATATCAGGGGGAATGTCGCCAGCAGGCTGACGACAACTATATGTTTCTAACATCAAACCATATGGCTGCCACTCGCGGAGGGGGCATCGGCGAACGGCGTGTTTTCATACTCCATTGGTCAAACCTAAGCGCGGCTCTACAGCTCGTACTTGTACACGCGATAGATGTACTTCTCGGCTTCCATCTCGTAGGTGGCGATGGGCAGTCCATAGCGATCGTACTCGGTAAAGGTCTTGGCCTGGCCCGAAGCCACGAGCATACTATTCGAATTGCCGACGCGCTGCGCGCTGCTCACATAGCCCGAAAACAGCACGGCGATCTGGTCCTCAAGTTCGTAGGTGCGCGCCGTCTCGTCCACTGTAAAGATGCGCCCAAACGAATGCGTGCCCTTGTTGTAGTCGGTCACCACCGCGGCGCCCAGCTGGCCCCAGTCGAACTTGGGATAGCTCTCAGCCGCACCAAAGTTGTTGTCGTACAGCAGCACCTGGTAGCGACCAGTCGTTGCCATGTCAGAACTCGGCAGATACGTCACGCTGTGCTGGCCCGCATTGAGCGAAAAATCGCCCTGGGCCTGCAGTAACTTGTCCTCAAAGCCCGAACCGGCCCATTGCCACTCCTTTCTATTTCTGGATCCATCTTCTCACTGTTGGCGGACGAAAATGATCCGTTTTCCTCCTTCCCCGAGAGGTCATTTTTTAGTACTTGAAGAAGCCCTCGCCCGAACTTTCGCCCAGCTTGCCTTCGTCGAGCATCTGCCTGAGGACGGAGGCCATGGCCTTAAAGTTGTAGGGCATCATCATCTTTTTGAGCAGTGGGCTCACCAGGCCCGGGACCTTCTGATACTGCATAACGATGTTGTAGGCCGTCTGGATGCCCACCGTGTCGAACACGCGGAACGGGCCCTTAGGCGCGCCGGTGCCGCGCGTCCATGCGAGGTCGATGCTCTTGGGGTCGCTGACGCCCGAGACGTACAGGTCCAGGCCCGAAAGCAGCCACGGCACCAACATGGAGTTGAGCAGGTAGCCGTTCTTTTCCTTGTTGACGGGAAGCGCCAGCATGCGGATGTCGTTGGCGAAGTCGACGAGCTCGTCGAAGTAGCGCTTGTCGGTCTGGTCCTGGGCCATGACCTCGGTCATGTTGTTCTTCCAGATGGAGTTGGCAAAGTGCAGCGACAGGTACTTCTCGGGGCGGCCGGTGTACTTGGCAAAGGTGCTCGGCAGCAGCGTGGAGGAGTTGGTGACGATGACGGTCTTTTGCGGGAGAACCGGAGCAAGCTTCTTGTAGAAGTCGATCTTTGCCTGGGTGTCCTCGGCCATAGATTCGATAACCAGGTCGGCGTCGGCCACTGCCTTTGCAAGATCGAGCTCCAGCTTGAGTGTGGAGTAGGCGCGCTCAACGGCGGCGAGTGCCACCTCTTTGTCGAAGGGCTTGCCGCTATCGGCGATACCGGAGCACCACTCGCCCGTGCCGTCTGCCATACCCTCGATTGCCGCGATGTACTCCTCGCGCACATGATCGATCTTGGGCTGGGTGCGGCCGATGCTGCCCTCGCTGCGCAGCCAAATCGTTACATCAAAGCCGCAGTAGGCAGCCTGAAAGGCAATCTGGCTTCCTAACACGCCGCCGCCGGCAACACAAACGGTCTTGTAGCTCATAGGAACAGTCCTCTCTTACGTAATTCCATAGATGTGTATTTATTCAACCGTAAGGGGACTGCACGCTGGGGGTGGGTTCTATAAACGGACGGTAATTTGCGGCGAACGGCTACATCTGTTCATTAACTCTCGATTTTGAGGGCATTTTTTGACGCTACTGAACCGCTGTTTTCGGAAGTGCGGGGAAAAATCGGGGTTCGCCGACCAGACCGGCCTTTTTTACAACAAAACCGCAGGTCGTGAGAGTCTAAAAAGGCGGTGTGCTCAGGAGGTTCGCGTTTTTTCCCGCACTTCCGAAATTCGAGTGCACAGAAGGCTGCGACAAAACGATTTACGCAACATATGTCCAGCAAAAACGGGTGGTAGCCGGTACGGCTACCACCCGTTTGCCTCACATCTAGCCCAAAGCGGGCCGTCTACTTCTTAATGCCGCGTCCTAGGCGCTTGGCGACCGATGCAACGGCCTCCTCGCTGGCCGGCCCGCAGCTCACGCAGCCGTCGTGGGCGCGCATCTGCCCGGTGACCTCGTCCATCGCGAGCGGCGCCACCTTCTCGAGCTTAAAGCCCTTGCCGGCACGCATATTCTCCTTCGCCACGCTGATCATAAGCTTAATGCGGTTGAGCTGGTTGACCTCGGATGCACCGGGGTCGTAGTCCACCGCAACGATGTTGCTCTCGGGATGCTGACGGCGCAGCTCCTTGATCACGGCTTTGCCCACCACGTGATTGGGCAGGCACGCGAAGGGCTGCGTGCAGATGATGTTGGGCGCGCCATGGTCGATCAGGTCGAGCATCTCGGCCGTGAGCAGCCAGCCCTCGCCCATGTTGTTGCACACCGAAAGCACCGTGCGGGCCTTGTCCGCCATGGTGCCGATGCGCTCGGGCGCCTCAAAGCGGCGGGACTTTTCGAGCATCTCTTCCACCGGCGTGCGCATCCAGTCCACCAGCTTAATGAGCGCCTGCATACCAGCGCGCGTAGTGGCAGAGCTTCCCAACTCGTCCTTCTGCAGCTCAGCGTTGCTCATGGAGTACAGGAAGAAGTCGAGCAGGCCCGGTACTACGGCCTCGCAGCCCTCACGCTCGATGACATCGACCACGTGGTTGTTGGCCGTAGGGTGGAACTTGACCAGGATCTCGCCGACCACGCCCACGCGCGGCTTGGTGCCCTCGCCCACGAGCGGCATGGTGTCGAACGCGTGGATGGCCTCGCGGCACAGCTTGGTGTAGTTGTGGCGGTTGAACTTGGGCGCCAACTTGCGGGCGCGCGCCATATACTCCTCGTAGAGCGCGTTGGCAGCACCGGGCGTGGCCTCGTACGGACGGCAGCGGTAGAGCATCTGCATCATCACGTCGCCAAAGAGCACCGCGTACACGGCCTGCTTAAGCAGCGCCGGCGTAATCTTAAAGCCGGGGTTGTCCTCGCCGAGCGCCACGGCCGAAAGCGAGATCACCGGAATCTCGGGGTGGCCGCTCTCGCGCAGGGCCTTGCGGATGAGCGCGATGTAGTTAGTGGCACGGCAGCCGCCGCCGGTCTGGCTGATGACCACGGCCGTCTTGGACAGGTCGTACCGACCGCTCTCGATGGCCTCCATGATCTGGCCAGTCACCAGAATCGACGGATAGCAGATGTCGTTGTTCACATAGCGCAGGCCGGCCTCGACGGCGTCGTGGTCGGTCGAGGGCAGCAGCTCCAGGTTGTAGCCGGCACCGCGGAACACCTCTTTGACCAGGTCAAAGTGAATCGGCGCCATCTGCGGGCACAGGATGGTATAGCCCTCGTCGCGCATCTGCTCTGTAAAGGGCACCTTTGGCCACGCGGTCGAAGCACTCTCGCGCTGCGCCTCGAACGTGTACTTACGGCTCGCGAACGCGGGGGCATCCGTGGAAGGCGCCACCGGCGCAGCGTCGCCCTGCTCGTAGGCCTCGCCCGCGGCCGTGGCCACGGCCAGGCGCTCGGCCTCCTGGTCCTTGAGCTGTCTCTTATACAC
>URZB01000090.1 GCA_900552295.1 uncultured Collinsella sp. | reverse complement strand
CCGCCGACGCCGCCACCGCCGCCACCGGAAAAGCCGCCGCCGCTGCCGCCGCTCGAGCTATCGGAACTCGAAGCCAGCTCGCGGATGGTCTCGTGATACACATCGTTGAACGAATCGAGCGGAGACTCGTTGCCGTAGTGATGGTAATACCACCAGTAGCAGGGGTAGTTGTCGTAGAAATCGTCGCTGTTGCGCAGATCCGCAGGCACGGCCTCGGCCAGCTGTCGCAGCACTTCTTTCGAAACGCCCAGGGCAACGCCCATCACCAGCAGCTTGTTCCACAAGATCAGATCGCTGGGGACGGCCTCCTTCAGGCGCGTAAAATCCTCGAGCCAATGCTTGAGCGCCTTGCAGCGAGCCGCCACCTCGGCGCCTTCCGACGTGTAACGGCGGAAGGTGCAGCTCAGGACAAAGCCCACAATCGTGACGGGGATCGAGATCATAGCGGCACCGACGTTGGCGTCCGCAAAGTCGGTATAGAACAGAGAGCCCAAAATGCCAAAGACAATGATGATGCCGAGAACCAAGCCGGCAACCAGGGCGACGGTGCCGTCCGAGGCGATAAGCTCGCGCGCCTCCAGCTTGCCCTTAACCGTGCTCTGATAGTCCTCGAGCTTGTCGCCAACAGATGTGGTGCGCTCGCTAGCGTATTCCTCCAGCTCGCTAAACGTGCGCGAACGGACTCCGTCCTTATCGGGCTTAACGCCAGCGAAGAAGACCTTGAGTACGTCGCGGTCGATGCCGTCCTTCTTGGCAGCCTTCCAGGCCTCGTCGGTCACTGTGACGCGATACGTCTGCTCTTCTTTTTCACGCCCCAACAGACCCTTCTTGGCCTTGGTCACGGTCGCCTGCTCCAGCTTGATCACACGGTCGTCAGTGAGCTTCATGAGCGTGGCGATATATGCCTGATCGGGCACCTCGTTCCAGCTCATGAGGGCCGAAAGCACGGCGGGATGGTCGGACGAAGGCACATCGCGGAAATATTCGTCCTGGAAAAGCGGCTTGGGCTTGCGCTTGCGCAGCTTGAGCATAACGATTGTGCCGGTAAAGGCCACCGCCGCAACAACACTTAGCACGGCAAGTGCATTGGCGATCATGCGAGCGTGAGCGCGGCGGGCGTTAGCTTCGTCGGCCCATTCCTTCTCTTCGCTCAGGATCGTTGACATGCGCTCTTCGCCCGAGGCGGCAAGCTGCGGCACCCAGTCGCTGGGGAAGGCGATGCGTGCCTCGGCGAATTCGCCCTGATGCACGCAGGGAATGGTATAGGTGACCATGGGTTCGTCCGCATCGAGCGATACATCGCCCGTCAGCGGGCCGTGGCCCCATGCGCGGAAGTTATCGCCCTTGACGGCCGCCGTCCCGGCAGCGGCATTTGCGAAGCGCACTTCCATCTCGACATCGTCGGAATCCGCAGACCAGCCGTCGCCCACGAACTTCCAGTAGAGCTCGGCGGTATCGGCCCAGTTCATGACTGCACCGGTCATGGTGTAGCTCACGTAGTAGATTGCGCTGTCGCCGCTCTCGTGGGGGCTGAACACCTTAATCCTTACGCCGTCACTGGTCTGCTCGACCGTGTAGACGCCAGAATCGCCCTTGTTCGCGCTATCGACTTTGTTAAACGCGGTGTCCTCTTCCTCGACACTCAACACGTCGACGCCCGCTGTGCCGCCCTGCTGGTTGGTGCCCGTATTGATCTCCCAAAACACGCCGTTGATGTCGTCGTCGAAATCAAACTGGCGTCCCTCGACAACGGTCAGCGATCCATCGGCCTCAACCGTGGCACTGATATAGGTCTGGGTCATGGAATAACCGTCGGCGTGTGCGGCGGCGGGCAGTAGCAGCAATGCAAGCGCGACGAGTGCGCAGACGGAAGCAAATCGCGCAAACGGGCGGCGCTGCCGACAGGTTTTGGCAACGGGGGCGTTCATAGGCACATCCTTTGTCTGTGATACCAGCAACGCCATTGTCCCACGTTTACGGGCGCACATGACGAACATCTAGGCCAGCGGAGTATCAAACGGGACGAAAGTCACGCCCGCGGCCGGCACCTGGGGACGTTCCTTATCTGCCGGCAATCTGGGACACTCCTTGGCATGGCCTGCGCCAGCAATAGATACCACTTCACAGCTCTGTCACAGGTGTAGCGGCTTTGTGTGGGTGCGGCACGCGCTGATTGAGCCGCCAGCCGAGGGGCATAAAGCAGTTGAGCGAAAACGGTTTGCCCCTTTGCCGTTCGCTCGAGGATCATGTCCCCCTTTTCCGCGGAAACCCCGGCAGTTGCGAAGAGCTGCCGGGGTTTCTGTCGTTTGTGAGGCTAAGTCGGTACGCAGCGATCGAGACCTTGAGCCGCAAACCCACCGTGCGCAATGCGCACCGCCGCCAACTTGTGAGCGCGGCAACGCCTTCCCTGCCAAGCCCCGCGCTATACTCGTCCGCATGGATATCAAAACACGCAACATAGCAACGCCCGCCGCGGACGCGCCAGCGCCGCCACCCGCCTCCGCCCCCGCGACCGTCGTGGGCCGTTTCGCCCCGTCGCCCTCGGGCCGCATGCACCTGGGCAACGTGTTCAGCTGCCTGTGCTCGTGGCTTTCGGCCCGCAGCCAGGGCGGCAGCATCGTGCTGCGCATCGAGGACCTGGACGATCGCTGCAAGCGCCCGGAACTTGCCGCTCAACTGATTGACGATCTGACCTGGCTGGGGCTCGAGTGGGACGAAGGCCCCTACTACCAGCACGATCGCCTGGATCTGTACGAGGACGCCCTGCGCCAGCTGCAAGACGCCGGCCTCACCTATCCCTGTTTTTGCACGCGTGCCGAACTCCACGCCGCGAGCGCGCCGCACGCCAGCGACGGCACGCCCATCTACCGCGGCGCCTGCAGAGGTCTTTCTGCTGATGAAATCACCCGCCGCAGTGCCCTGCGTGCTCCGGCCACGCGCCTGCGCGTGCCCACCGTCGACGACCTCGCCAGCGACGTGATCGAATTCGTGGACCGCACGTACGGAGCCCAATGCGAAGCACTCGCCACCGAGTGCGGTGACTTTTTGGTGCGCCGCAGCGACGGCGTGTTTGCCTATCAGCTGGCCGTGGTGGTCGACGACGCTGCCATGGGCGTCACCGAGATCGTACGCGGATGCGACCTGCTTGGTTCCACGCCGCGCCAGATCTATCTGCAACATCTGCTGGGACTGCCCACGCCGCACTACGCGCACATTCCGCTGCTCATGTCACCGGACGGCCGCCGCCTTTCCAAGCGCGATCGCGATCTGGACCTGGGCGAGCTCCGCACCCGCTTTGGCACACCCGAGGCACTGTTGGGATGGCTCGCCGGGCAAACAGGCATCGCGCCGGACACCACGCCGCGTACCGCCGAGCAGCTGGTCGAGCACTTTAGCTGGGACGTCATCCGCGCGCATCGGGAGAACATCACTGTAACGGTCGAGTAGCCAGCCACCCCGCCTCTACGCAACATCCCAGGGCTGGAGTTCGTCGCCCAAGCGAACGATGCAGTCGTAGAGCACGGTGTGACGCTCGGCCGGGTTGGTATCCCGATGAAAATGCCCGTAGTACCAGCGCTTGTAGTCCAAGCGGTCTTCCAGCTCATCGAAAAATGCCGTAAGCCGATCAACGGAGGGGCAATTCCAGCCGGACGCTGGATAAAGCGTGGACGAAAGCATGCGCGTAGAGCAGGTGTGAGTGATCACGTAGTCGACCGTCCAGCCCACGCTGTCGAGCTTTGCCCGCGCCTCCTCAAAGTTGCGCTCGTCCGGCAGCTCCTGCGGCCACCAGCTGGAATACGGAATGCGGTATTCCTTGTCCACGCTCGTGGCGCCGCCCATGGTAAAGACCGTTGAGCCGTCGAGCTCAAAAACCTCGGCGCGCGTCAGGCGCCGTATGGGAGAGGTGTCCGACAGGCGCTGCGTCAGCCCACCGTGCCACAACTCCATGGGGCGCTCCGCCCAGTGATCGAAACGCTCGTGGTTGCCGTCGACAAACAGCACGGTATAGGGACGCGATTCCAGCCAAGCGATGTCGGCACATTCTTCGGCAGAGAAATCCCACGGAAAGCCAAAGTCGCCGGCGATAATCAGATAGTCGTCGCTCGTCAGACTATCCCCAAGGTCCCAGTCGCGCAGCTTTTGCATGTCGACGCCGCCGTGAATATCGCCCGTCACATAGACCGTCATCGGATCACCACTTCCCTGTAAGTCGCTAGCCCGCATTCTGCACGATCACTAAGCCAACCGTTCCAGCCCTTAGGGCTTACCCCTCGTTCTTCCATCCAAACGGGTCAAGCACCCAAAAAACCAGATCGAGCACGCCGCCGGTCATCATGGCGCCGGCAAGGGCCATGCAAACGTGCAGAGAGACGGCACTTCGGAGCACGTCGAATGGCCCCAAAGAAGCCAGCAGCGCGACCGCTGCGCCGGCTACGCACAGCGCGAGGCACGGCCCCGCGTCCTTAACGCACTTCTTTGCGAGATGCTTTGCGTTGTCACTCATCAATATCGAACTCCTTAGAGGGTCGTTGTTTGGGTACATGCCTCCGCGGCAGAGCAGGGCGGCAGGGTAAGTGTCACATGTCGTGCGGACATCAATGGAGAAACCGCCTGCTCGACCAACCTTTGACGCCGTTTTGCACCGGCACCACATCCCCCGCTATCGAGGTCTAATACTTTTCCCACCGCTACCCAAAAACTCATCCAACATTAATCTTGGCTCAAGAATCGCTTAATCTATAACCTGCACTATAGAGTTCGACCAAGGGCGGGGCGGCGCCGCGCAACGCAGGCCGCCGAACGCAACGCTCGCGCCCAGGCAGATCGCCTGGCGTCGCGCCCATCGAACGAAAGGACAGGTCATGGACGACCTCGAAAAAGTTGAAACCATCCGCACCAAGTGCAACGTGAGCTACACCGATGCCAAGGCCGCGCTCGACGCCGCCGACGGCAACGTTTTGGACGCCATCATTTGGCTCGAGTCGCAGGGCAAGACCCAGACCACATCAGCGCATGCCGCCACCGAGTCTGAGCCGGTCGATGAGCCCTCAGCCGAGATGGTCGCCGCGCAGGCCGCCTACGAGAAGTCGAGCGAAAAGACCGACTTCTCCAAGAAGATGGACAGCGTATGGGAGTACCTCAAAAAGCTCTTCCGCCTGAGCCTGGACACCAAGTTTATCGCCACGCGCCGCGATGCGATCATCCTCAACATCCCCATCCTGATCCCCATCATCGCCCTGTTTGCCTGGGGCGCTACGATTTGGCTGATGCTGATTGGCCTGTTCTTTGGCATGCGCTACCGCATCGACAGCGACGGCGACGTGCCCGGCAGCATCAACAACCTTATGAATCACGCCGCCGATGCCGCGGACGACATCAAGCAAAATCTGAACGACGACAAGTAATCGCAGACGGGGGCACGCATGGCACGGATCCTGATCGTAGAGGACGAGGAGAAAATCGCCCGCTTTGTGACGCTCGAGCTGGAGCACGAGGGCTACCAGGTGGAACACGCCGCCGATGGCCGCACCGCCGTGGACCTGGCGCTGGAGCGCAACTACGATCTTATTCTGCTCGATGTGCTGTTGCCGCAGCTCAATGGCATGGAGGTCCTGCGGCGCGTCCGTAAGCACAAGGATGTGCCGGTGATAATGGTCACCGCGCGCGATGCCGTGATGGACAAGGTGGCCGGGCTCGATGCCGGCGCCGACGATTACCTGACCAAGCCGTTTGCGATTGAGGAGCTGTTCGCACGGATCCGCGTGGCGTTGAAGCGCTCGGAGGCCGTGCGGGCGGCTTCGGGCGTTGGCGGCATCGGGACGGGCGCGGCAGGCGGCACGGGTGTCGGCGCCACTGCGATGCCCCCGGTCAGTGACTCGACCCAGGTTTCCGCCTCGCTCTCCCCCGCCACGCTCGCCGTGGGCTCGGTTGCGCTCGACCCCGACCGCCGCGAAGTCACGGTCGGCGGCTCGCCCATTGCGCTCACGGCCCGCGAGTTCGATGTCCTCGCCCTGCTTATGGCGCATGCCGAGACCGTGCTCACGCGCGAACGCATCGCGCACGAAGCGCTGGGCTACGAATACATGGGCGACACCAACAACGTCGACGTGCACATCGCGCATCTACGCGCCAAGATCGAGGACGCCGGCGGCGCCCGCATCATCCAGACCGTGCGCGGGGTGGGCTATGTCTGCCGCGCGTAACGCCGAGGCCAAACGCGTCACCTCCATCGCCCGCGCCATCAACTGGAGCTATATGTGGCGCCGCCTGATGAGCTACGTTTGGCTCGACCTGCTGCTAGTAGTGATTGTGGCGGCGATCCTTGTCTATGGATACAACCAGACGCTGCCCAACGGCGCGTTTACCGCAGGATGGACTGTCTCTTATACACATCTGACGCTGCCGACGATAAGGCTC
>URZB01000089.1 GCA_900552295.1 uncultured Collinsella sp. | reverse complement strand
CCTTATCGTCGGCAGCGTCAGATGTGTATAAGAGACAGGAGCTATACAGATAAAGCATTGGCGGGATGGTTTTTCAAACGAAAAGCGCCCGCGGCCAAATGGTCGCGGGCGCTTGACGAGGTGCCTTTTGGCTGTGTGGCGTGGGGCCTGGCTACTTGGTCTTGGCAACCAGCAGCGGGTCGCCCAGCTTGACGAGCGGGTTGCCGCCGATAAGCGTTCCAGACTCGCCGACATGGTCGATGCTCTTAAGACGATCGAGCTCGGAGACGATGACGGTCACGATGTCCTCGTGACCAGCGGCCTTAATGGCCTCGCGGTCGAAGCTGATGAGCGGCTGGCCTGCCTTGACCACATCACCCATCTCGACAAAGCGGGCAAAACCCTTGCCGTTCATTTCCACGGTGCCCAGGCCAACATGGATGAACACGCGCAGGCCGTCCTCGGTGATCATGCCGATGGAGTGGTTGGTGACAGTGGTGGCACCGATGCGGCCGTTGGCGGGCGCATAGATGGTGCCGGTAATGGGCTCGATGCCATAGCCCTGGCCAAGCATGCCCGAGGCGATCGTCTCGTCGGGAACCTCGTTCAGGTTGACGAGCACGCCGTTGACGGGGGCATAGATGACGCCTTCGCGGGTAGCGAAGCTTGCTGCGGGCGGAACGGACGCCTCGCCGGTCGAGGTGAAGGTGGACTTAAGCGAATCGAGCAGACCCATAGTTGCCTCCAACTTAAATAGGCGCATATCGCGCGTTTGGTTTGCCGGAAACGTTTCACATGTGTTTCGCGGCTTGGTCAACGCCCCTATTCTACGCTGCTCAACGATACCTCTGAACTGGGATTATGTGATATATCAGTTGAAGGGAAACTTATTGCCGGAGTGTTTCTGCGCCACGGGTTCAAGTGGGGTACGCTTGAAGGCAAAAAACAAGGGCGCATAATTTGCGCGAAGGGAGCACATATGATTGTCGAGAACCATGCGCTGTGGGGCGAGGAGCCGACCGAGGATTATCCGGCGACCTTTACGTATCTGGGTGCCGAGCCGCTGCCCGACAAGCCCAATGGCCGCCGCCCCGCGGTGATCATCTGCGGCGGAGGCGGGTTTACGCATATCGCTCCGCACGAGCAGGACCCGGTGGCGTTTGCGTTTTTGGACCGCGGCTACCAGGCCTTTGTGCTCAACTATGTCACGAGTTCTACGGGTGACGTGAGCTTTCCGCACCCCCAGGCAGATCTTGCCAAGATGGTCGCCACGGTGCGCGCGAATGCCGACGAGTGGCATGTCGACCCCAAGCGCGTGTGCGTCGTGGGCTTTTCTGCTGGCGGCATGATTTGCGCCTCGCTGGCAACACAGTGGAAGACCGGCCCCTTCGCGGCACTTGCCGGGGCGCGTCCGGACGACATTCGTCCCGATGCCGTGGTGCTGGGCTATCCATTGCTCGACTTTGCCTATGTGCGCGACATGCAGACGCGCGATCCGCGCATTGACTTGCGCGTGCCCAAGACGGGCGGCAAGACGGGGCGCGATTTGCTCAACGACTACCTGTCGATGGTGACGGGCGGCGAGGCAACTGACGAGCATCTGGCCGACATCTGCCCCACCACGCATGTTTCGCGTCAGATGCCACCGACCTTTGTATGGGGCGTGTCCGACGACAAGACGGCGCCGATCGCGCAGGTCTACCCGTTTGCGCAGCGCATGGCCGAGGAGGGTGTTGCATGCGAGATGCACGTCTTTGACCAGGGTGGCCACGGCCTTTCGCTCGGCAACGCCAATACCGCGGTCGACAACGAGGACAAACAGGTGGCAGTCCGTCCTTGGATTCGCCTAGCCTTCCGCTTCCTGGAGCGCCATCTGTAAGAGGACGGACATCTCCTCAATAACTTGCGGTGAAATAGCTCCTATTTAAGGCCTCAACCAGCCCAAGCAGGAACTATTCCACCGCAACTTTGGTTTTGATGCCCCGCCCGGAAACTGCGTCCCGGTTTGGGCGCGGATTCTGGGATGCAGTTTCCCATAGGGCCTCGACTGGGAAAGCGCGTCCCGTTTCGAGCGGGGATTCCGGGATGCATCTTCCGCAAGAGGCTTGTTTGGGAAACCATATCCCGTTTCGAGCCAGAATTCTGGGACGCAGTTTCCCCGAGAGGCCTCATCGGGAAACGGTATCCCGGAATCCGCCCGGATGGTGGGATGCGCTTTCCAAATGATCCCTTGGTGACGGAGGGAAATGAATCATTTTGGGCGGCGGTGCCAAGAATTGGTCCGCTACCGCCCGCTGCTTTCCTACCAAACGGTGAACTGGGCGTTTTCTGTGTTCCAATGGACATCGCGAACGTAGTCGCGCACGCCCGTCGCATCTCGTGCTTCGAACAACTCAAGAATATGGGCATGTTCGCTGTTGGCTTTATTGAGCAGTTTGCACGCCGTCTCTTGGTCGACGGTCTCGTAATCGCGCTTGATAAAGCAGCGCTCGAGTTGCGAGATCATGTCGCGCAGACGGTCGTTGCCGCAGCGGTTGAAGTACGTAAGGTGAAAGTCTCGCTGAATATCGTCGTACTTTCGGATAAGACCGCCTTGGATCGCAAGGTCCATGGAGCCGACGAGAAATTTAAGCTGCGTAATGTCATCGTCGGTTAGGTTCGGGCAGGCGAGGTACGCCGCCTGCCCGTCCAGCGGCCCCATGATCTCGAAGACTTCAACGGCGTTTTGCTGATCGAACCCGCGGACACGGAATCCGCGGCGGGGGAGGTTGTCCAGATAGCCATCGCTTGCCAGCTGGATGAGCGCTTCGCGAACCGGCGTGCGCGACACGCCCATGGCATCGCAGATCGCTTGCTCGCTCAAACGGTCGCCGGCGGACAACTCGCCGGCGTCAATGCGGCTCGAAATGTAGTCGTATACGTGGTCCTTCAGGGGCCTTCTGAGTGTTTCCATGAACGTATATCCTTTAACTGTATATTTTTAAAACTAAATACATTTCACTTGAATAGCTCAGTTGAATTATAGAACGACCAGTTAAATCATGCTACTTCGTGCCGAAACGTGAGAGTACGCTCACCGAGAAATATCTACCGTTCATGATTGTATACAATATACAAAACAGGAAAACCACCCTATGATTAAGTCATCGAAAGGAGGGCGGACACAAGGAAGTTCGCCCTCGGCTAGGAGATCCAAGGAGGATCATCATGACCAAGTTCAGCCACGTTATCATCCGTCGTCCCGGCAAGTCCCTGAGCAATGGCATCACGAGCGCACCCGAGCTTGGCCAGCCTATCTACGAGCGCGCCATCGAGGAGCACTACGATTATGAGCATGCGCTCGAGCAGTGTGGCGTGGACGTGTCAGTGCTGCCTGCCCTCGAGCAGTATCCCGACAGCTGCTTCGTCGAGGATCCGGCCGTCATCACTCGCTGCGGCGCCATCATTACCAACCCCGGTGCTGACAGCCGCAACGGCGAGAAGGACGAGATCGAGCCGGTCGTCCGTCGCTTCTTTGACGACGAGCATGTCAAGCACATTGTTTCTCCCGGCACGCTCGACGGCGGCGACGTCATGATGGTCGGCGATCATTTCTATGTCGGTCGCTCCGCTCGCACCAATGAAGAGGGCATTCGCCAGTTCTGCGAGATTCTCGAGGGCTGGGGCCTCGAGGGTTCCGAGGTTCCGCTGGAGGAGGTCCTGCACCTCAAGACGGGCGTCAACTACATCGAGGACAACAACATGCTCGTCTCCGGCGAGTTCATCGATAAGCCCGACTTTGCCCAGTACAACAAGATTGTCGTGCCCGAGGACGAGGCCTATGGCGCTAACTGCATCTGGGTCAACGGTACGGTCATCGTTGCCGAGGGCTATCCGACCGTGCTCAAGGCCGTGCAGGATCTGGGCTACAAGACGCTCGTCGTCGATACCTCCGAGTATCGCAAGGTCGACGGTGGCCTTTCTTGCCTGTCACTGCGCTTCTAACGCGATAGCTGTAACAGTCTGATGATCGCTTGACCGATGGCCCGGCACCCGATTCGGGACGTCCGGGCCATCTTTCGTTCGATCACATGATGAAGGGGGTGCACATACAATGGCCTCTAAAGCTCAAAACGATGAGATTATCGACCCTAATGGCCTCGATCTCTTTCGTCTGACCATGATGGTCATTACCGCCAGTATTTGTGGCGGTATCTTTTCTCTCGCCGGCGATATGGCAGCGGGCGGAGCCAATACCGGTGCGGTTATCGTCTCGTGGGGAATTTGTTTTATAGGCGTCTTTGCGTTGATGATGGTGTTCAACGGTCTATCTCAGGCTCGTCCCGACTTAACCGGCGGCATCTATGCATACGCTGCGGCAGGCTTTGGTGATTACATTGGTTTCAACTCCGCCTGGGGCTACTGGATCAGCGCATGCCTTTCCAACGTGAGCTTTGCTCTCTTGCTGTTTAGCGCACTGGGCTATTTCTTTCCCGCGTTTGGTGCGGGCAACAATCTGCTTTCCATCATCTGCGCCAGCGTATTTCTATGGTTCCTTACCGCTCTTGTGCTTCGTGGCGTCAAGGAGGCCGCGGGCATTAACACGATCGTCACCTTGGCGAAGCTGGTACCGCTGGGACTCTTTGTGCTGAGCATTGTGCTCCTGGGTAAGTTCAACGTCGATATCTTTATGGACAACTTCTGGGGAGAGCCGGCAGGTCCTGGCTTTGGCGAGCAGGTTGTCTCGACCATGATTGCCCTTGTTTGGGTCTTCACGGGCATCGAGGGTGCCGTCGTCATCTCGGGCCGTGCAAAGTATGTGCGCGACGTGGGTCGCTCGACGGCGCTTGGATTTGCGGCTGTGTTCACGCTGTATCTGATCATCTCGATGCTGTCGCTTGGCATTATGCCGCGCGAGGAGATGGCACAGCTCGCAACGCCCTCCATGGCGGGAATTCTCGAGCGCGCAATCGGTCCTGTTGGCGCTGCCATCGTAAACCTTGGCGTTATTCTCTCGCTGGTCGGCGCGATGCTGGGCTACGTCATCATTGCATCCGAGACGCCGTTCGAGGCGGCGCGCCAGGGTTCCTTCCCGCTGGCGTTTGCCAAGACGAACACGCATGATGCCCCGGTGGTAACGATTCTCGTGAGCTCCGGTATCACGCAGCTCTTCTTGATTGTGTCGTATGTGGCGGCGAGCACCTACCAGTTTTTCTACAGCTGCGCGGTCAATACGATCCTAGTTCCGTACGTGTGCTCGGCAGCCTACTACATGGTGATCGGCTGGAAGAATGAATATCTGGATGGTCCGCATGCGCCAAGCGTCGGCAAAGCCCGCTTCTTCGGTACACTCGGCTTCATCTACACATTGTTCCTGGTGTGGTCGACTGGTCTCCAGGGCGTTATGATCACGACGATTCTTTTTGCTCCGGCCATTCCCGTCTATATGCTGGGTGAGCGAGGCCGCGGTAAGCCGGTGCTTCCGCATCTGCACGACAAGCTGATCGCAGCGGTGGTCATTGTCGTGGCAATCATTTCGCTGTATCTGCACTTTGCCGGCATTGCGCCGATTGTCTAGGACTGCGGCAAGCTTCATCGCTTGGTACGCCGACTGAGGCATCGCGTGCCGGTGCCGTTCGGTAATCCATAACTGACGTGGGCCTCTGTAACGTACCTTTGTGAGCGCCCACTAAACCCGCGCAGGTGACTACGATTGCCCGCGCGGGTTTTGCAGTTGCGGCGAAATGCTGCCGGCAGCTGGGGACGTTCCTATTGTGCCAGCACTCTGGGACACTCCTTGGATGTTCTGCATGCGACAGAGGAAAGCGGATGATTTTGACGAGGGGCGGGCGGCTGATTCGGTCCTTGGGGAAACCGCGTCCCGTTTTGGGCGCAGATTCCGGGCCGCAGTTTCCCCGAGGGGCTCGATCGGGAAAATACGTCTCAGTCTGAGTGCCTATTCCGGGACGCAGTTTCCGCTAGAGACCTCAGTCGGAAAGCCCATCCCGTTTTAGCGTTGGGACTGCGGACGATTTCCTGGACCGCTAAATCGCGGCCATCCCCAGCGACGACCGGTAGTCGTCCGGCGTCGCGCCACCGAGCGCGTCGCTTGCCCGCTCGGAGTTGAAGCGCCCTATCCACGCGCCGAGGGCCTCGATGAACTCCCCGGGCGACCAGCCGGACCAGTCCCTCCCGTGGAAGAACTCCTTCTTGAGCAGGCCGAAGAAGCCCTCCATCGCGGCGTTGTCCGGGCTGCAGCCCTTGGCCGACATGCTCCTGACCAGGCCGTTCCGCTCGCATATCGATATCCAGCCCGGCCAGCGGTAGTGCACGCCGCGGTCGGAGTGGATCACGGGGCGCTCGCCGGGCGCCAGCCGGGAGCACGCGTCCGACAGCGTCGAGTTCGCGAGGTCGGCGTCCGGGTGCTCGCCCGCCCGCCAGGCGACGACCGAGGAGTCGAAGCAGTCCCTGATGGCGGACAGGTGTTAGCGTCAATCTATTTTTCACCAGTTTCGCTAAGCGGGCGCGCCGTTCGC
>URZB01000088.1 GCA_900552295.1 uncultured Collinsella sp. | reverse complement strand
CGAGATGTAGCTCCGTCTCGTGGGCTCGGAGATGTGTATAAGAGACAGATAAGCTCCTGTGCCTGCTGGCGCACAACGCCGACAAGGTGCTGACGCACCAGTTTGTCCTGCACGAGATTTGGGGCACGGCAACTAAGAGCGACCTGGCGAGCCTGCGTGTCTTTATGGGCACGCTGCGCAAGAAGATCGAGTCCGACCCCGCGCATCCGCGCTATATCCAGACGCACGTGGGTATCGGTTACCGATTGGTCACCCAAGGGTAGAACGGCGTCCGCCATCCCATTATGAGTTGCGGTGAAATACGGTCTAAATTTGCCTAATTCCAGGCAAAACAGTCCGTATTCCACCGCAACTTTGTCTATTTGCCCTTGGGCTTGCTGGCGTAGAACTTCTTCTTTTTGGGCTTGCCGGCGGGGGAGGGCTTGCCGACAAAGTTGGGCTTGCCGTTGCCGGTCTGCGCGTGCGCGGGCGCCGTTGCGCGAGGCTTGCGCGCCTCGGGGTTGCGCAGCTCCTCGGTTCGCTCGGCAATCTCCTCGGCGCTAAAGCCGACCTCGGCCATGGCGTCCTCGATGGGCAGGCGGCGCACGATATAGCAATGGTGCACCTTCTGGTTGCGCGCGAAGTCCTCTGGGATGGTTTGCGCCGTAATGTTCTCCAGCACGACGCCCGCGCGCGCGAGCTTGCGCGTCTCGGGGCGGAAGCCACGCAAGTTGCAGCTAAAGATGGCGTGGCCGCCCTGTGCGAGCAGGCGCGATACGCCGGCCAAAAGCTCAACATGGTCGCGCTGGACATCCCAGGTGCGGCGGCCCATCTTGGACGAGTTCGAGAACGTGGGCGGGTCGACAAAGATCAGGTCCCAGCGGTTGCGCGTCTGGCGCTGGTCACGAATCCAGGCGAGCACGTCGTCGCGCACAAAATGATGCTGCGGACCAGCAAAGCCGTTCTGGCGCATATTGCGCTCGGCCCAGTCCAGATAGGTGTTGGAGAGGTCGACCGTCACGGTTTCCTCGACGCCGCCATCGGCCGCGTAGCAGGTGGCGGTGCCGGTGTAGGCAAACAGGTTGAGGAAGCGGCGCGCCTGCTTGGCGTGCTCGCGCACCAGGTTGCGCGTGACGCGGTGATCCAGGAAGATACCGACGTCCAGGTAGTCGTCAAAGTTGACGGCGAAGGTGAGTCCGCCCTCTTCGATGAGCGGCAGACGGCGGCGTGCGATATTGGCGCGCTCGCCCGATGCGCCCTTGCCGGCGCCCTGTTTGCCGTACTGCGAGCCGCCGCGCGAACGCATGCGGGCCTTGGCGTGCACATGCTCGGCCGGAACATCAAGGATACGCGGCGCGATGGCCAGAATGTCGAGCATACGGGCCTGGGCCAGCGCGGGGTCGATGGTCTTGGGCGCGGCGTATTCGGCAATGACGAGCCAGCGGCCCGGCGTCTGCGGGCAGCCCTCGTACAGGTCGATGGCGGCGGAGTAGTCGGGTAGGTCGGCATCGTAGACGCGGTAGCAGCTCACGCCCTCGCGCTTGGCCCACTTGCGGCGCAGACGGGCATTCTTGCGCAGGCGGTTGGCGAACTGCTCGGACTCGGGGATGAGCACGGGCAGCGGTTTGCCGTCGCCCAGGTCGAGCGTGGCGGCAGGCTCGGGCATGGCGGAAGCGGTGGCTTCATCGTTGACTTCGTTGGCATCCGCAACCTCGGCCTCGGCATCCGCGCTGGTCGCAGCTTCAAACGCCGCGGCAGCATGATCGAGCGAGGGCCAAACCTCAATAGCCGCCTCCTCGTTATTGGGCATGACGGCGATGGAGCGCGCGGGCTCGGCATGGAGCGCACGGGCCATAAGGCCATCGCGGGTGAGTGCGGCGACCGGTGCCGAAGCGAGCTCGGGCGCGCGGCGCAGCTCGCCGATGAGTGTCATGGCGTCGTGCATGAGCGAAAGCGGCGTCTCGGTGGTGTCCGCGACCACGGCGGCACCGGCGACGGCGCCCACATGGTCCAGCACGGTGGCGGGCTTGGCGGCACAAAAGTCGACAAAACGCTTGTAGCCGGCGCACTTGACCATGCGCTCGGCAGTCTTGCGGGCGGCGGGGTCGATGTCAGCGGCCACGATGCGCGCCTGGCGCTCGCGCGCTGCCGCCTCGCGCTCGCGCGCCTCGGCAAGCAGCTGCTCCCACAGGGCGGCGTCGTGCAGCTGCCAGCCCTCAAAGCCCCAGCGCTCGCGCACAGCGCCCGGGGCGCGGTCGGTCAGAATGTTCACGGCCTCCAACAGCAGGCCGCCGCCGGCGCATGAGGCGTCGATCAGCGTGGGCAGGGCTTCGTTTTCGTAGTCGTCGGCCGTCAGCTCGCGCTCGCATAGCGCGGTCCAGCCGACCTGCGCCAGCACCAGGGCGGCGTAGTCGGGGCGCAGCACGTGCGCGCCCTCGCCGGCGCGGGTCGCTGCGGGCGGCAGGCGTTTGAACAGCGGGTCGCCCGAAAGGTCCAGGCTGATGCTCGCGCGGCGCTGGCGCAGCGAAAGCAACAGGTGAACGTCGGGATCGGCAGCGTCGACATCGGCGCGACGGCCCGTGGTCTCGGCCAGACGGTCGCACAGCGCGTCCTTGGCGCGCAGGGCCGAGAAGCGCGTGTTGCGCAGCTGCTCGGTCACGCCGCGGGCGGTGATGGCAATGGTGGCGCCGGGGCGGACGATGTTCTCCCAGGCGATGTCGTAAACGCTATCGTACAGCTCATCGGCATCCTGCGCCTCAAAGCGCCCGAGCACCGCAAACACGCGGCTCGCTAGGCGCGACCACAGACAGGCGCGGTAGCCTTCTTCGAGCTCGCCCTCAAACGTGGCGCGGCCCTTCAGCCGGCGAACATGCGAAAGCCCGAGGCGTTTAAGCTCATCGGCGAGTGCGGACTCAAAGCCTTCGGGGCAGCTTGCGTAAAATTCCATGGGTGACCTCTCTGGTTGCGTCGCTCCATTATATGATGGATGCTTCGTTTGCCCTTATCCTCGAAAGGAACCCATATGATTGATGCGTGTCCCGAACCCGCTGTGCTCTTTTTTGACGTGGACGGCACGCTGACGTCGTTCGATCCCGACGATATGACCGATAAGGATTTTTCGGCGGTTCGTCCTTCGCAGGCGGTAATCGAGGCCTTCCACACGCTGCGCGATGCGGGTCATAAGGCGTTTATCTGCACCGGCCGTCCGTTGTGGCTCATCGCGGACAGCTTACGTGCGCTCGATCCCGCGGGCATCGTTGCCATGGCGGGAGCCACGCTCGAGGTCGATGGCCGCGTGGTACACGAGGATTGCTTTGACGAGGATGTAGCCGAAGAACTCGCACATCGCATTATCTCGGCAGGATTCGAGGCCTTTTTCGAAACCAATGGAGCGACCTTTGCTCTGGAGCCTGCGGGTATTGAACAGTCGTCTTTGATCGGCGCTTCCGTGGTGCACAGTGCCGGGGAGATGCGCGTCGACGGTCGTCTGCGCGTGGGCAAGGTGTGCCTGAACGCGTCCAACTTGGCGCGCGTTGCCAACGACGACGGCTTTATCGAGCGCAACTTTGAGCTGTGCAATACCGGCGGCCAGAACCGCGAGCTCAGCCCCAAGGGCATCGACAAGGGCGTGGGCGTGGCGCGCGCGTTGGAGCACCTGGGTCGCACCGGCAACGCGCTCACCTTTGGCTTTGGCGATTCGGGCAACGACCTGGGTATGCTCGCCGCCGTCGAGACGGCCGTTGCCATGGGTAACGCCATGCCCGAGGTCAAGGCAGTCGCCGACTACGTGACCGACGACGTCGCACACGACGGCACGGTTACGGCGATGCGCCACTTCGGCTTGATTTAATAAATGGCCGGTTCGCCCTCGATGTGGGCGAACCGGCCATTTGAGTTATTTTGCAAAATAGAGCTTGGGATGACTGCGGCTGCTTTCGATGGCCGCCGTCATGATGCCCTCATTGTCTCCATCAACGATGATGCCATCGAGGTCATCGATCTGCGCGGACTGATAAAAACTGGTCTTGTTGAACTTTCCCTGGTCAACCATCATATAGCCCTGGTTTGAGTTGGTCAGATACATGCTCTTGATCATGGCCGAGAAGTCATGCTCGACGGTAAAGCCGTGGTCGGGATGGAATCCGTCCGCGCTGACAAATGCCTTGTCGGCATGAAGCTTGCTCATGCAGTCGAGCGTTAGCGCGCCCGCGAGATAAAGGTGACCCTTTCGCACGGAGCCGCCTAACAGCACTACCGAAGCATTGGGCAGATTAAAGCTGGCATAGTTTGCGATAGCAAGATCGCCGGTGATGATGGTGATATCGCGTTTGTCCATGAGGGCCTTAGTGAAGTAAAAGGCCGTGGTGCCGATGTCGATCACCAGAACGTCGCCATCGTCAACAAGAGTTGCTGCGGTCGCGGCGATTGCCTCCTTGGCCTCGACTTGGACATTGATGCGCTCTTCGGGATACGAAATGGCATTGGAACGAGAAAGCGATACCGCTCCGCCACGTACGCGACGCAATTTGCCTTCCGATTCCAGCGAGACGAGGTCGTGTCGCGCGGTAACTTCCGAAACCGAAAAGCGGCGAACGATGTCGGATACCGAGATATTTGGCTTTTCGGCCAGCCAGTTCATGATAAATCGCTGACGTTCGGCCGGGGAAAGGTCTGAAGTTGATGCCATAAGTCGCTCCTTTTGAACGAAAGGCAAAAGAAATGCCTTTCGTAATCGAAATATAACGTATCGATATGAAAAGAACAAGGCGAAATCGAGCGAACGAGATGAATGACACGCCTTGCTTTTATTTGTAATTAGTAGTTGGCCTGACGTGCAGAATGCCTGCAACAGCCAGTAAAGAGTCTTGCCTGAAAGGTGTTCGAAAAAAAAGTGAGATACGTTCACGCCCGATAATCGACCGTTCACGGAAAGTTGGCAATTGAGCTTTCGATATCTTTTGAAGTAGTTTATAAAAGAAAGCCGAAAAGCTTTTGAAACAAAGAAAAAGGCTTTCGATAGCAATAATGCTAGATGAGAAAGGACCAACATGGCGATCAAGGTGTTTGCCGACGGCGCTAACCTCGAGGGCATGCTTGACATGCACGACAATGGCAACGTTCAGGGCTTCACGACCAATCCTTCCCTTATGAAGGCCGGTGGCGTGACTGACTACCGTGCTTTTGCCAAGACGGTTCTTGAGCACATCACCGATGTGTCGGTCTCTTTTGAGGTGTTCGCCGACGACGAGGCTGGTATGGAGGCCGAGGCTCGCGAGATCGCAACCTGGGCGGACAACGTCTACGTTAAGATTCCGGCGCTCAACACCAAGGGCGAGTCCACCGCCGCGCTGGTCAAGCGCCTTTCCGCCGATGGCATCAAGGTGAATGTCACCACCATCTTCACGCCCGAGCAGGTCGACGAGTTCGTCGATGCCGTCTCTGCCGAGACCCCCTCTATTCTGTCTATCTTTGCCGGCCGAATCGCCGATACCGGTGTCGATCCGCTGCCCCTCATGGCGGAGTCCGTAAAGAAGGCTGCCGTCAAGCCCGCCGCCGAGGTTCTCTGGGCATCCACGCGTGAGGTGCTCAACATCTTCCAGGCAGAGTCTGTTGGCTGCCAGATCATTACGGTCCCCAATGCCCTTCTTGCCAAGCGCAAGAATTTCGGGAAAGATTTGCTTGAGTACTCGCTTGATACGGTCAAGGGCTTTGCCCGCGACATTCAGGCGCTTGGTTTTCATATCCTGCCCGAGGAGTAGGGGGCGAGCATGCTGACCGATCTTCTTAAGCCCGAGCTTGTTGCCTGCCATGTCGAGGCCTCCGATTGGGAGGAAGCGATCAAGGCGTGCGGCAAATTGCTCGTAGACGCCGGCAAATGCGACCAGAGCTATGTCGACGCCATGATTTCATCGGTTCACAAATTCGGTCCCTATATGGTTCTTGAAGAGGGCATCGCCATGCCCCATGCCCAGGCCGATGGCAACGTGAGCGAAGCGGGAATCTGCATCGTCACGCTTGATCCTGCGGTTGCGTTTGGACATGAGGATTTCGATCCGGTTCACGTGCTCGTGGGCATCTGCGCGCCCGACCCCAAGGCCCATCTTGGCTGCTTGGCGGAGCTTTCGCAGATGTTCGAGGATGAGGACTGCGTTGCCAAGCTCAGCGCGTGCGATACGCCCGAGCAAGTTCTGGAGACCATGCGTTCATTCTTTTAGGCCTTAATGGCACGGCGATGCGTCGCCGCTTTTGGATAGACGGGAAAACCGTCACGTGTAGGAGAGGAAGGTTGCCATGCATATCATCACCGTATGCGGAAACGGCATCGGGTCCAGCCTGATGCTCGCTGGCAAAGTCGAGGAGCTTTGCGAGGAGGAGGGCATCAAGGCCGACGTTGAGTCTATGGACCTGAACGGTGCTTCTTCCGCAAATCCGGATCTGTTCATCACCGTTAAGGAGCTCGCTCCCGAGCTTCACGGTAACGTCGTGATCGTTCGCAGCTACGTGAACAAGAAGAAGATCCGCGAAGACGCCCTCGAGGCAATCAAGGCGGCCGCCGCTAACGCCTAAAGCGGCACAGACGATATGAGCAGGACATAAAAACATTGAGAGCCCCTGCTGCATGAAAGACCG
>URZB01000087.1 GCA_900552295.1 uncultured Collinsella sp. | reverse complement strand
GAGATGTAGCTCCGTCTCGTGGGCTCGGAGATGTGTATAAGAGACAGGCCTATCAGGAAGCAGCTCGGTTTGACCTGGAATACAACGGTGAACAGGGCCATTCGTCTCGCGGCGGGCGCATTCACGATGAAAAACGCAATACGGGTTTGGCGTCCATGGGAATCGAGGTCGCGACGG
This sequence comes from uncultured Collinsella sp., assembly GCA_900552295.1. Classification (GTDB taxonomy): domain Bacteria; phylum Actinomycetota; class Coriobacteriia; order Coriobacteriales; family Coriobacteriaceae; genus Collinsella. The sequence continues at coordinate 6,478 of URZB01000087.1, read as the reverse complement.
TCAACAACGAGATGCTCTGCGACATGGAGGCGATGGAAGCGCTCGCATGGCGCATCCACCAGCGTATGGGTAAGCGATATCAGAATCGTGTAGAGGCTCGTCGAAAGAGGCAAGATGCTCTGCTGAATACGCTCCGAGCGTGCTTTGGGCTCAAGCCGGCGTAAAACTATGGCTTTATAGGGGGTCTGTTTATATGCCCTGTGCAAAAAACGGCAAATATGAGTACTGCTACTAGATTAGTGACAGCAAAAATAAAGAAACTTGGGCCGAAAAACTGGATTCAGCGAAGAGATAATAAACGAATGTGGAATATCTTGGCGCCAAGCGGGCTGTGCGGAACTCAAAAAGGGCTCGTGGGGCGGAAATACGCTGCTACTAAATTGGTAGCAGTACTCATATTTGCCGTTTTTTGCACAGGGCACCCTGAGACGGGTGCCCCGGAGCTCCCCGTGGGGGAGCTCCGGGCTTCATGGGGGCACGAATGGTCCGCCCCGACCTGCGAAATCTGTGCTCGCGATGCGAATAACGTCCCTAACCTTAAACTATAGCTTGAACTTAGCTATAATGCCCTACGTTCCTGCCAGGCTGTGGTTGCGGACGGACGAAATGCCCATCCTAGTCCAAGACAGACGCGGTCAAAGGGATCCACGTAAGCGACCGCGTGCGCGCGGCGCGATCATGGCGCGTCCTAGATGTAAGCCGCACCGTCCGTTCTACTTTCTTTGGGGCAATACCGCCTCGCGGGCGAGCGGGCCAGTCGTGAAGGTGGCTGCGGCCTCCCGAGCAAACGCCCCGGTGCGCAAGTGTGGGGTCAAATACCAGGTCAGCTGGTGGGAACAACCCGATATTCCGTGCAGGGCACGGATTGTATACGACACAGAAGGCAGGGTAGTGGACATGGTGAGGGGCAGCTTGATGCATGCGGCTCGGTTAGGTGCTGGGACCGCGGTGGTCATTGCCGTTTTGGGCCTGAGTGGATGTGCGTTCAATCCACTGTCCACGTTCACGACGCCCACGATCGACCAGATCGAGCGCGAGACCGTTACCCCCACGGTATCGGACGATGCCCTGGTCACGCCGGGAACCCTGACGGTCGCCCTCGATACTTCCGATGCCCCGCAAGCCATGCAGGATGCCGACGGAAACCTCACGGGCTATGCGGTCGATGCCGCTCGTGCCCTTGCATGCCGCATGGGTCTCAAAGTCGCCTTTGTCGATGCGTCCTCGGCCGATTCCGCGCTCAGCGATAAAAAGGCCGACATCTTTATTGGCGACGCCAGGTCTACGGACGGCGATATCAGCTCACTTGGCACCTGTCTGTACGACGCCCCCGCCGTATTCGGCAAGAGCAGTGACGGCGAGTCGCTGAGCGTTTCCACCGAAACGCTTAACACCGCTACCCTGGGCGTTCAGACCTCCTCGGCCTCGCAGGAGGCGCTCGCCAAGCAAAGCATCACCGCCAACCAAAAGACCTTCTCCAACATCAATGAGTGCTTTGAGGCGCTCGAGTCGGGCGAGGTCGATTACGTGATCTGTGATTCCACGGCTGGTGGCTACCTCGCGCGTCTGATGAGCCAGATCTCCTATGTCGGTACGCTCGAGGCGCCCTCCACGCTTGGCGTCGCAGGCCTAAGCTCTAACGATGAGCTGTGCCGTGCCGCGAGCGATGCCCTCGATGGCATCACGGTCGATGGCACGCTCGAGGCAGTCCACTGCGTCTGGTACGGACAGATGCCCTATGACCTTACCGCCAAGACCGTTTCGGGGGCCAATGTGCAGGCATCCGACTCCACGTCCAACGAGACCGAGTCCTCCGATGACGACGCCTCTGATAACAACAGCGACGGCCCGTCGTCTAGCCAAGAGGGCACCATCACCGACGATGACATCAACAAGCTCAATAGCTAGTTATTGGTAGGGGTGGCGCCTGCCACACGCTGAACAAGGCGCTTCTTCACGGTTTCAACACGCATGGCCGGGTCTCCCCAATAAGGGAGCCCGGCTTTTCTATTTTGGTAAAAACGGCAGGTAAAAGCTGATTTCCAGGAAAAAAACTAGCTTTGCCGACGCCCTCCTATAGCGCACTTTGTCACGGAAAAGTGCGAGACTTCGGTATGCGGTATCAAGCAGTCGTTATTCGGGTCTTTGGGAATTCGCGTGATTAAATGCACGGCAATGGGTACATAGCCAGTACAGTAAGTCCCCGAGGCAGATTGGAGCCACGTATGGATATCAAGGTTTCTGGACGCAAGACGACGGTAACCGATGCTCTGCGTGCGCATGTGGATGAGAAAATCGGCGAGGCGCTCAAGGTTTTCGACATCGAGCCCATGACAGTCGACGTCGTGCTTCGTTATGAGAAGAACCCCTCGAACCCCAACCCGGCAATCGTCGAGGTCACGGCTCGTGCCCGCGGTTCGGTGATTCGCGTTGCCGAGCACGGCGCAGATATGTATGCTGCCATCGACCTCTCCGCCGATAAGGTCACCCGCCAGCTGCGCAAGTTCAAGACCAAGGTCGTGGACAACCGCCAGGGTGGTGCCAGTGCCGCGGATGTCGCGCCGGTCGAGCGCGTTGAGGATCTGGCCGACCTGCTGCTGCCCGAGGAGGACGACGACCTGCTCGTCCGCGAGAAGGTCATCGATGTCACCCCGATGACCGAGGAGCAGGCGCTGGTGCAGACCGATTTGCTGGGCCACGACTTCTACGTGTTCGAGAACGCGACGACCGGTCTCATCAATGTGGTGTATCACCGTAAGAATGGTGGATATGGCATCATCAAGCCCCGCATCGAAACACTTGACGAGTAAAATACGTTAACTTGCATGAGTTAACGGTTGGCGGCCATCCCATGCGGGTGGCCGCCTTTTTACGTAAGGAGTCGCTTTGATGGACAAGGCCGCATCCGCCGGTCATTCGAACCGTTGCCGCATCGTCGTCGATACCTGCTGCGACTTTAGCCCCGAGGTCGCCGCGAACCTCGATGTCGATATCCTGGGTTTCCCTTTCATTATCGATGGCGAGGAGCGCACAGACGACATCTGGTCGAGCATGAGCCCTAAGGAGTTCTACGACCGCATGCGCGCCGGTGCCCGCGTGTCCACCTCGGCTGTGTCGCTCGGTCGCTATATCGAGTTTTTTACCGAGTGCGCCAAAGAGGGCACGCCCACGGTCTACCTGTGCTTTACCTCGGCGCTGTCGTCGAGCTACAACTCCGCGTGCCAGGCGGCAGATGTCGTGCGCGCCGAGTATCCCAACTTTGAGCTCTACGTGGTCGACAACGCTCTGCCCTGCGCGACCGGTGCGCTCTTGGCGCTCGAGGCCGTGCGCCAGCGTTCGGCGGGACTGACCGCCAAGCAGCTGGTCGATTGGGCAAACGAGGCAAAGACCTACGTGCACGGCTACTTTACGCTCGAGAGCTTCGACGCACTGGCTGCCGGCGGCCGCATTCCTCCCGCGGCGGCGCAGCTCACGGCAAAGCTCGACGTCAAGCCCGAGCTCTCCTACGACCTGGCCGGCTCGCTGTCGCTGATCGGCGTCAACCGCGGCCGCAAGAAGGCGCTCAAGTCCATCCTCAAGTCGTTCCGCGAGAACTACGTGCCCGATCGCACCATGCCCATCGCCATCATGACGGCCGATGCCGAAAAGGATGGTGACTGGCTCGAAGCCGCCATCCGCAAGGAGGAGGGTTGCGCCGACGTCACGATCATTCGCGGCTCCGTGGGTCCCACCATCGGCTCGCACGTGGGCCCCGGCATGGTGGGCTGCGCGTTTTGGGGTAAGAACCGCGCCGACAAGGCGTCGCTTTCCGACCGTATCGCCCGCCGCGTGCGCGGTCAGTAGGCAAGCGCTGCGTCCGTAATCGCCCTCGACTCACAGCCCAAACGCTGGCACCGAGTATTCAACCTGGTAACAACACCCAACCCAAAAGGAAAGGTTTCATGGCAAACAAGCTCTCCGTCGCATTCATCGGCACCGGAATTATGGGTGCCCCCATCGCCGGCCACATTCTGGACGCTGGCTATCCCGTCACGGTCAACAACCGCACCAAGTCCAAGGCTGCAGCGCTCGTTGAGCGCGGTGCCGTCTGGGCCGATACGCCGGCAGATGCCGCGGCGAACGCCGACGTCGTCTTTACCATGGTGGGCTATCCCTCCGAGGTCGAGGAGCTCTACCTGGCGGGCGACGGCCTGCTCGCGTGCACTAAGCCCGGCGCGGTCCTGATCGACCTCACCACGAGCTCGCCCGAGCTGGCGCGCGACATTGCCGAGGCCGCCCAGGTTTCCGGCCGCATGGCGTTTGACTGCCCCGTCACCGGCGGCGAGTCGGGTGCTATCGCCGGCACGCTTACGGCTATCGTGGGCGCTACCGAGAACGACATTGCCCCGGTCCGCGATATCCTTTCCACCTTTGCGGCAACCATCTGCTGCTTCGACGGCGCCGGCAAGGGCCAGGCTGCCAAGCTCGCCAACCAGGTGTCGCTGGGCGCCTGCATGGTCGGCATGGCCGATGCGCTGGCGTTTGCCGAGCTGAGCGGCCTCGATCTGGAGAAGACCCGTCAGATGATTCTGGGCGGTACCGGCAAGTCCGGCGCCATGGAGAGTCTGGCGCCCAAGGCGCTCGACGGCGATTACAAGCCCGGCTTTATGGTCGAGCACTTCATCAAGGACCTGCGCTTGGCGCTCGCCTATGCCGACGACCGCGAGCTTGCGCTGCCCGGCGCCGACGTGGCCTTTACGCTCTACGACATGCTCGATGCCATCGGTGGCGCCAAGCTGGGCACCCAGGCCATCACGGTGCTCTACAAGGAGGAGGCCGACGCCATCGCCGCCGGTCTTGACTGGTCGCAGTATCGTCCCGAGGAGCATGGTGCTCACGAGGAAGGCTGCGGTTGCGGCGAACATGGCGACGACCACGAGTGCGGTTGTGGCCACCACCATGGCGAGGACCACGAGTGCTGCGGCGGCCACGGCCATGACGACGGCCACGAGTGCTGCTGCGGCCACCATCACGGGGAGTAGCGCCCATGAGCTGGACGTTCGTGGTGCTTGCGCTGGTGCTCTTTCTCTTTGCGATCTACATCGGCTTTTTGTGCGGCCAGTGGGCGTGCGAAAAGCGCGTCATCACCAAGCGTGACTACTGGATTGCCAACTTTGCGGGAGCGGCGGCAGTCATCCTGCTGACCTGGGTGTTCTCGCTGTTCCCGCTAGTGCAGTTTGCGCCGATCGGCTGGCTCGGCGGCTTTATCGCCGGCCTTAAAATGAGCTTTGGCGAATCCGTCGGCCCGTGGCGCAAGCACGACGAGGTCTTTAACGTCAACAAGGCTCACCGCGCCGCCGCCGACGCGGGCGACGCCGAGGAGCGCCGCCGCGCGCGTCGCAATGGCGCGGCCGACCGACAGCTCATCTCGGTCACCGATGACAGCAAAGGTGCTGGCAAGCACGCTAAGAAATAGTAAAAAGAGGTAACTATGGCAGAAAACAAAGACGAACAGCTCACCGACGAGGAGCTGGCACAGCTCCAGCTGGCAGAGGAGAACGAGAACGCCGTCGACCGCCTGGTCAAGGAGCTCGGCTGCCCCACGCGCCGTATCCGCCAGTTTGCCGCCCGCGTGCTGCACCTGCTTGCCGAGCGCGATCCGCAGCGCGTCGTGCCCTGTGTGCCCGCGCTGATCGAGGCGCTCGATCGCCCCGAGGCTCAGACCCGCTGGGAGGCCCTCGATGCCCTGACGGCGCTCGCCACCACTTGCCCCGAGCAGCTGGGCGATGCCTTTGAGGGCGCCGAGACCGCGCTGTTCGACGAGATTTCCTCCACGCTGCGCTATGCCGCCTTCCGCCTGCTGTGCGTGTGGGGCGCCACGAGCGTCGAGCGTTCGCGCGAGGCTTGGCCCATCCTGGACGAGGCCATCCAGTGCTACCACGGCGACCTTGAGTATCGCGATATGCTCGGTTGCCTGTACGAGTTTGGCCAGGGCGAGATCGACGCCGAGGTCGCCGAGAAGCTTGCGCTGCGCCTTAAGTTCGACGCCGAGAACGGCAAGGGCAGCTATCTCAAGGCCCGTTCGAGCGAGATTTGCGAAATGCTTGTTAAACGTTTTGGACTGGATCTCTCCAAAAAGAAGAAGCGTGCTAGCGTTAAAAAATCTGACGACGCCGAAGACGAGGAGTAACAGATTATGGCGCACGATGTAGTCCTGATTCCCGGTGACGGTATCGGTCCCGAGATTACGCAGGCCATGCGCCGCGTGGTCGAGGCCACCGGTGTCCAGATCAACTGGAACGTCCAGGAGGCAGGTGCCGGCGTCATGGACGAGTTTGGCACGCCGCTGCCCCAGCACGTGCTCGATGCGGTCGCCGAGACCAAGGTTGCCATCAAGGGCCCCATCACCACGCCGGTCGGCACGGGTTTCCGCAGCGTTAACGTGGCCCTGCGCAAGCACCACGAACGTCCAGCTCATGGGCGCTACTCCCCGTGATGG
>URZB01000086.1 GCA_900552295.1 uncultured Collinsella sp. | reverse complement strand
GTCTCGCCCGGGTGCCGTCGGGCCAGAGAGGGGCGTCTTCGCTGATAGGTGCTTTGTTGGGAGGGCTGCTTTTATGCGGCTCTTTCTTTGTTTTTGGGTATATTTGTCTTTGTTGAATTGTTATTGCGGATGGGCTGGGTACTTGGCTTTCCGTTGTTATTTGTAGCCGTCTCGGCTTTGGTTGAGGGGAGACGTTCTTTATGCGTATTGTGTTTATGGGTACGCCTGATTTTGCTGTGCCTTCGCTGGTTTCGCTTGTTGAGGCTGGTAACGAGATTGCGCTTGTTGTTACTCGTCCTGATGCTGTTCGTGGGCGTGGTAAGAAGCTGGAGCCGTCCCCTGTTAAGGCCAAGGCGCTTGAGCTGGGGTTGCCGGTTGTTGAGGCTAATCGTATGACGGCCGAGGTTGTTGAGGCGCTTCAAGCTGCCCGGGCTGATATTTTTTGTGTGGCTGCCTATGGCTGCATTTTGCCTGATGAGGTACTGCATATGGTGCCGCTTGGTATTGTGAATGTCCATGCTTCGCTGCTGCCTCGTTGGCGTGGGGCTGCTCCTATTCAGCGTGCGATTCTCGCTGGTGATGAGATTGCTGGCGTTTCCATTATGCGCATTGGGCATGGCGTGGATACTGGCGCTTATTGCGCGCAGGCGTCTACGTCGGTTGCCGGTAAGCATGCCGAGGTGCTCACGATGGAGCTTGGTGAGCTTGGTGGCAAGTTGCTTGCCGATACGCTTCCCTCACTTGCCGATGGCTCGGCTGTTTGGACTGAGCAGGATGAGTCGCTCGTTACTCATGCTGCCAAGATTTCCAAGCAGGAGATGCGTCTGGATCCGCAGATGACGGCGCTCGATTGCGTGCGGCATGTGCTCGCTTCGTCCGATACCGCGCCTGCTCGATGCGTGATTGCCGGCAAGACCGTGCGCGTGCTCGATGCTGCGCCGGCCGATGTGTCGCTTGGCGTGGGCGCTGTTGCCGTCAAGAGCAAGCGTGTTTACCTTGGTCTTTCCGATGGCACGGTTGAGTTGCTCGAGGTTAAGCCCGATGGCAAGCGTGCCATGGCCGCTTCTGCTTGGGCTGCTGGGCTGCAAGGCGCCGATCTTATCTGGGGTGTTTTATCATGAGCAAGCTGTCTCCCGCGCGCAAGCTTGCGCTCGATGTGCTGATGGAGGCCGACCGTCGCGGCATGTATGCGCGTGACGTGCTGTCCTCTCGCGCATCTGCCAAGGCAATTGACCAGCGCGATTCCGCTTTTGCCGCTCGCTTGGCGCTGGGTGTTGCCGCCACGCAGGGTATTTTGGACGAGCTGTTCGATCGGTTTCTTGATAAGCCTAAAAAGCTTGCGCCGCGTGTTCGCATGGCGCTTCGTATCTCGGCCTTCGAGATGCTCTACCTTCATACCCCTGGCCGCGTTGCCGTAAGTCAGGGTGTTGAGCTGGTGCGCAGCGGAGCTAAGTCTGCCGCCGGTTTGGCCAATGCCGTGCTGCATAAGGTCGCGGACAACGTTGAGGACTTTGCTACTGCGTCCGATGTGGATGAGTCTGAGCGACGCTTGGTTCGTCTGTCGCGCCTGATGGGTCTACCGCGTTGGCTGTGTGCTCGCATTATGGCATCGTTCGACACGCCTGAGGGTGCGCTTAACTTTGCCGGCAATCTGGCCCCCGCGCCGCTGGCCCTGCATGAGAACGCCTTTGCTACCAAGCCCGATCCTTATATCTCGCAGCTCGTCGCGCCTGTCTTCCCGGGCTGCCATGCCCCGGTTGATGCCCAGGTTACCGTTGCTTCCGGTGTGTTTGAGCGTGCTGCCGCGGTGGCATCCGATCTCAACGCGCAGCTTATCGCCACGGCTGCCACGCGCCCTGGTAGCTGCCTTGAGATTGGTGCCGGTCGTGGCACCAAGACCTATGTGATGATGTGCCAGGCCAAGCGTGCCGGCTACGACCGCCAGCACACTGCTCTCGATTTGCACGACCGCAAGTGTGACCTGAATCTCGCGCGCCTTCACAAGGCGGGTATTCAGGGCGTTCGTACGGTTTCGGGTGATGCCTGCGAGCTTGATGAGGTGCTCACATCGTTTGATGCCATGCGCGGTGAGCGGGTCAAGTTCGATACCGTGTTTATCGATGCGCCGTGCTCGGGCACCGGAACCATGCGTCGTCATCCCGAGATCCCGTGGCGTCTGACCGAAAAGGATGTGACGGTTGAGCTGCCCAAACTGCAGCTGTCGATGCTCAAGGAGGCTGCTGCGCGCGTGGCTGCCGGCGGCGAGCTCATCTATGCGACGTGCTCGGTCTTCGACGAGGAGAACACGCAGGTGGTGGATGCTTTCCTTGCTTCTCCTGAGGGCGCCGGCTTTAGCGTGGCACCGCTTTCCGAGGCACAGATTCTGCAACTCCCTGAGTTCGATCAGGCCAAGAAGCTCGTATCCGTACGCCAAAACGATCGAGGCCTCTTCCAAAGCGTCCCCGTAAACGCCGACTCCTACGACGGCCACTTCTGCGCCAGGCTGGTCCGCAACTAACTACTAAGTTGCGGTGAAATAGGGATTGAAAAGCCGCTTCTGCCCGCCAAACAGTCCTTATTTCACCGCAACTCACAAGGAAACCTGGGTAGCTTGATTAGCTACCCATAGAGCAAAGAAACAGCCCCGCGATCAACGCCGATCGCGGGGCTGTTTGGTTTCTAGTGACTGTGCGGGCAGTTGGCGCAGCAGCCGCTTGTGGCGCTGGTGCTGGAGCCGCCGCTTCGCTGGTCGGTGTTGTAGAAACCGCTGCCCTCAAATTTAATGCCACTGGCCGAGAACGTCTTGGATGCCGGGGCACCGCAGCTGGGGCATACGACCTCGGGCGTCTCGGACATGGGGTGTTCTACCTCAAACACGTTGCCGCAGCTCGTGCACTTGTAATCGTAGCGCGCCATAATACTTCCTTTTCAGCACAAAGCGGGCAGATCGCTCTGCCCGCAAAAATTCAAACAGCTGTAACTGTACCCTATATCGGGGGTTTTATCACGCTTCGCCCCAGAATCTATGAGTGTTGCGCAGGAGCTTCGCAGTTTTCTCCTCGGCTGCCGCAACGTCGGCCTCTTGCGCCTGCCATGTCCAGTTGCCCGTGGCCACGCCCGGCACGTTCATACGTGCATCGTCGCCCAGCCCCAGCACGTCCTGCAGCGGCATCATAACGAGCGGCGCATCGCTGGCCAGGGCGTTGCCCATGAGCTCGCTTGCCAATGCAATGCCGCTCGGCTCGTCGCCGCCCGCAAAGGAGCGCGTGCACCAGCCGGCAAGCGTAGAGGTGTCGTGCGTCGAGGTGTACAGGATCTTGCCCGGTGTGGGATGAATTCCGCAGCGAACGTCGTAGTCGCTAAACTCCAGTACGTCCATGCCGGGGAAGCCGCAAGTCGAAGCCATCGCACGAACGCCAGGCGTCAGATAGCCCAGATCCTCGGCGATAAAGTTAAGCGGACCCAGCTCGTCGTAGGCGGTCTGGAACAGGTCCTTGCCCGGGCCAGCCAGCCAGCGGCCGTCGGCACAGGCCTTGCCGGCAGGGATGCTAAAGTAGCTATGGAAGCCCAGGAAGTGGTCCAGGCGCACACGGTCGTAGAGCGCGAACGCACGACGCAGGCGATCCATCCACCAGCTATAGCCGTTTTCCTTCATGTGATCCCAGCGGAAGGTGGGGTTGCCCCAGACCTGGCCCTCGGGCGCAAAGTTGTCGGGCGGCGCGCCCGAAATCTCAATCGCCTTGCCGGTGTCGGACAGCCAGAAGTTCTCGGGCTCGCTCCATGCGTCGGCCGAATCATCCGAGACATACATGGGGATATCGCCGATGACTTCGATGCCCTTCTTGTGCGCATAGTTCATGAGCTCGCACCAGGCAAGGTCAAAGCGATACTGCATGTACGCCTGCAGCTCGGCCTCGTCGTGGAATCGCTTGTCATCGATCAGGTGCTCGTTGTAGCGCGCGACATCCGCCGGCCAATCGTGGCGCGACAGTCCCTCAAAGTGCTTCTTTACCGCCATGTAGACGCAGTACTTCTCGAGCCAGTCAGCGTTGCGATGTTTAAACGCCGTGTACAGCGGGTCGGCATCCTCGCCGCCGCGGGCCTTCCAGGTGACGAAGTCGGCGGCCAGCTCCTCGTGGCTCTCGGGCAGCAGGTCGATATTGCCTGCAAAGGCCGAGGGGCCGGCATAGGGGGAGCGGAAGAAGTCCGTAGGATTGACGGGCAGGACCTGCCAGTAGCGCATGCCCATGGCGGCCAGGTGGTCGATAAAACGACGCGTGGGCGCACCGATTGTGCCGGGCTTGCCGTCATCGGTCGGCACCGAGGTGATGTGGCATACGACGCCCGCGCCGTGGTCGAGCGGCTCCTGCAGGCGCTTCTCGGCATGGTGATAGATGATCGAAGAGCCCAGCGGGTACAGGTCGAGCGTGACGGTACCGTTGTGGATTTCGCACTCGTGGCCGCTGATCACGTCGCTTGCGCATTCGCCGAGCGCCGGGATCGTCACGCAGTGCGAATTGCGCAGGCTGCGGTTGATGATAACCGTCGCGGCCTCGCCGTCTTTGCCCGTGCGGGTGTAGGCCAAGACGTCGTCGTTGAGAGCGAAGGCCTTGATCTCGCCATCGACCATAAAGGGCAGCGCGCGGCGCACAGCAGACGCGTTCTTAACGATGGCCAACGTATCGAAGTCGTGGAGCTGGTCCTTGGTCGGCAGGGTACGGCGATTGCCCGGATCGGTGAGGCCCTCCAGGCCGTACTCGTCGCCATAATAGATCGAGGGCACTCCTGGGAAGGTCATCTGCATGAGCGTCGCCAACCAAAAACGGCTCTTGGCCAGGCCCATCGAGTTCTCGTCCAGGCGCCATTTGCTGCGCTCGCTCTCGGGCAGCTGCGACTCGTCGGGGCCACCGCCGAGCACCGAGATAATGCGCGGGCGGTCGTGGCTCGAAAGCAGATTGAGCGCGCAGGCCAGTGCCTCGCGCGGGTAGTTCTCGCGCAGGGTCTCGATGTCCTCAGCAGCCTGATATGCGTTCTTGTAGCCCATCAAAAAGCCGATGACCATATCGCGGAAGGGGTAGTCCATGGCAGAGTCGAGCTCAGAGCCCTGCAGATAGCGGCGCAGGTGGCCATAGCTGATCTTGTTGGAGGCGTCCTCCCAGACTTCGCCGAGCAGCAGCGCATCGGGCTTCTCGGCGAGCACGGCCTTTTTGATCTCGGCCAGGAAGTCATCGGAAAGCTCATCGGCCACGTCCAGACGCCAGCCATGGGCGCCGGCGCGCAGCCATTTTCGGATCACGCCGTCCTTGCCCAGGAGCCGCTCGCGCACCAGTTTGGAGCTCTCATTGATGGCGGGCATGTTGCCCACGCCCCACCAGCAGTCATACGAGCCGTCCTCATGGAAGTAAAACGCATCGCGCCACGGTGAATCCTCGCTCTGCCAGGCGCCCACGCCGGGATAGTTGCCGTAGCGGTTGAAATAGATCGAATCGTCGCCCGTGTGGTTGAAGACGCCGTCCAGGATGATGGAGATGCCCAGCTTCTCGGCTGCCTGGCACAGCTCGGTAAAGTCCTGCTCGGTGCCCAGGATCGGGTCGATCTTGGTGTAGTCGGCCGTGTCGTAGCGGTGGTTGCTCGCGGCCTCAAAGATGGGGTTGAGGTAGATGGCCGTAAAGCCTAGCTCGGCAATGCGGGGCAGGTCATTTTGGATACCCTTGAGCGAGCCGCCGTAAAAATGCCAGGTCTTGATGGAGCCGTCTTCGGCACGCTCGTACTCGGGCGGTTCGTTCCAGTCCTCGACCATGCGGCGCTGGATTCCTTTGCGCGGTTTTTCAACTTCGGCAAGCGTGCGTTCGCGCCAGTTTTCGTCGCGTGCATAGCGGTCGGGGAAGATCTGGTAGACCATACCGCGCTCGTACCAAGTGGGACGGTTCTCTCGGTGCTTGTAGACGGTAATCTGGAAGGACGGAACCTCGGCGTAGTTGTAGGTCACACCCTCGCCACCGGTGCGACCCTGCGGTGCACCCAGGCGTACCTCGGGCTGGCCCTCGATGTTGCAGATAAAGCTGTACCAGATAAGACAGGGCTCAGTGCACTCAAGCTCTACGGTAAATATACCGTCGCCCTCGTGCGTCATGGGATACAGAGACTCACCGATTTCATCGACCCAGGTGCGCAGGGTGAGCGTTGCCTGGTTGGGGTCGGCATCCTCCAAAATCACCGATAGCGAAACGGAAGTTCCAGTGGTCACAGCGCCAAACGGAGTACGAAACTGCGGCAGACGGCTGTTGTGAATCAATCTCATAATTCGGTCCAGTTCAATAGAATCACGGCCTGCGGGCCATGGGCTTTACGCACTGGATGTAAGTATATCTTTTGTACACAGGCTGTATAAACAACATCCGTTTACCATCGGCGAACGGTTGTCCTAGAAAATCGTTTTACCACCCAAATTATCGCGATATTCAAATGTGCCTATACCGATACTATTTGTAGCCAAACAAAAGTAACCCGGTTTACTACGACGAATTGAATGATCTCAACCAGGGTCATTTTGGTGATATTAAAACCGCAGGTAGAGGCGTTGCCAATTTCGTAGATTACCCGCCGTGGTCGGCTGGAGCCATTTTGTCGTAGTAAACCGGCCCTCTTTTTAATACAGAAGTTCAACCAAGATGAGGGCGCCTGGTAGGGGCGCCCTCATCTTGCGTTGGATTAAGTTTTAATCGTCCGGATTAGTGGCTGTCTCTTATACACATCTCCGAGCCCACGAGACGGAGCTACATCTCGT
>URZB01000085.1 GCA_900552295.1 uncultured Collinsella sp. | reverse complement strand
CGTGGGCTCGGAGATGTGTATAAGAGACAGGGCACCCAGCCGGTAGTATCACCCGCCGGCCCATGCAGAATCGCGCCAGCATACTGCACGCAGTTGTGTGCCGCCGGCTTATTCCAATCCCACCAGCCTTCGCGCTTGATATGTCGCCCCAGCCAGCAATCGATCAGCACAGTTTGCGCCCATTCGCGCCAAGGACGACCCAGGTAGACCGAATCCGGCGCCACGCCATCCGGAGCTGTAAACGAACAGCCGTGGAACACAAAGCCGTGCGGCTCGCCTTCGGGCGTCGACGCCGCCGTCACGTAGCCGTTCACGTCCATATCGCGGTTGAGCGAGCGAATCTCGCACCCCTCAAAGTAGGCACGCGCGCCGCCAAAGATAAAGTCGACATCGCCCTCGATCCGGCAACGTCGAAAATACTGGCGCCCCACCCGGCGCGGCGCATACTGTTTGGGTCCTATAAACCCGCCCGGTTTGGCCTCATGCGGCGGCAGCGGACCCAAAAACAGCGTGTCTTGGTGTCCCTTAATGCAGCAGGCATCGACAACCAGACGGTCGCCATCAGCATACAGGGCAATCGCTTGACCGACCTCGCGCCCATCGCCCGCATCGTTTTCGATCGTGAGGTTCTCGAGCCGTACGTCGTCGGCATCGACCAAAACGGTATAGGTCCTAAACGTGCCGAGCGTGCCGTCGACGCCCGAGCCGTCCTCCGAAGGCATCTTGGCACCCAGGCTGCCCACGATACGCACGCTGTCGGCCGTCTCTCCCTCAATCGTCACATGCGGGCGATGAATCTCGACCCGTTCGCGGTACTCACCCGGCTCGATATGGATTGTCACCGGCCGTCCGTCATTCGGACAGGATTCGTCAATTGCCTCCAAGGCCTTAGAGATACTGTGATATGCCCCCGCACGCTCGGGCGAAACCTCAAAAAATCGTCTCTCACTCATCATCAGTCACCGCGTCCTTTCGTCGTAGACCGTCTACGTTGCAGTTTCGGCATATAAAAAGTTCGCGCAATGGGTCGGGAAGGCCCTGCCCATCGCGCGCCACGACATACCGAATGTAATTGTTTAGGAGCAAACGCCTACGCACGGATAACCTTGTCGACGTTCTGGAGCTGCAGTTCCTCGCCGTCCTGGCCCTCGATCACCACATTTTGCAGGTCGAGTACCTTGACGTTTTGCGCGATGATGCCCTGGCGCACCATGGGCTCAACGCCGCAGGCCATGGCCGGGACAAAGGGCTCGGCATCCGGCGCGAAGGTCACGTGGACATCCTGGAACGTCAGGCGCGTCACTTTGCTCTCGGGCAGGCCCGTGATGTAAGCAGCAGCCGCGTGGCAGTTAGTAGCCTCGATATCACAAAACGTCGTGGCACCAAAGCCAGGTGTGCGGTCGTCGACGGGCAGTGCCTCGCGAGACTGCACGTAGTCGGTCTTGCCGTCCTTGTCGCAGAAGTAGAACGAGTTGACCACGAAGGGCGTAAGCACCTCGTCCATACGAATGTGCTCGAAGGTGATGCCCTCGTTAACGGCGTCCTTGCCGCGCCCGCGGCGGGTCTTGACGCGCAGGCCGCGGTCGGTGCGCTCAAAGAGGCACTTGCTCACGGTAAGGTCCTTGATGCCGCCGGCAGCCTCTGAACCCAGGACCACGGCGCCGTGACCATCGTGCATGTAGCAGTGAGAGATCAGCACGTCGTGTGTGGCGGGACGAAGCTCGGGCTCAATGCCCAGCTTGCCGCTCTTGATGGCGATGCAGTCGTCACCCACCGAGAACTGACAGCCAAGGATGCGGACAAAGCCGCAGCTCTCGGGATCGAAACCGTCGGTGTTGTGGGAGTTCTTGGGGCCCTCGATGGACAGGCAGAGCGCATCGACGTGCTCGCACAGGATGGGGTGGATGTTCCACGCCGGGCTGTTGCGGACGGTGAAGCCGGCAAGGCTCACGTTTTGGCACTCGGACAGGAAGATCATGCGCGGACGGGCGACCTCGCGGCCCTCCTCCGGGCGAAAGATGTTCTTAAAGTCCTTGTTCCACCAGTTGTCCTCGGCAAAATCGGTCTGACCGTCAATCGCGCCGCGACCATAGATGCACACGTCGTGCACGCCCAGACCCGTAAAGGTAGAACAGTAGGTCGAGAAGCTCTCCCCCTCCCAGCGGCCCAGGGGCAGCATATCGGTACCGGCATAACCGGCGCCCTCGTTGCCCGTGACCGTTCCCGGAATGTAGGCAAGCGCGGCACGATCGTGGCGGGCCAGCAGCACCGCTCCCTCGGCGAGCTCGATGTTGATATTGCTCTTAAGGAAGAGAGACTTGATGCGATAACTACCGGCGGGGATCAGCACGCGGCCACCCTTGGGGCAGGCCATGATGGCAGCCTGGATGTTGGTGGTGTCATCATGCTCGGCATCGCCCTTGGCGCCACAGTCGCGAACGTTGATGGTAAAGGGCTCAGCCGGCGTGGTGACACCTACGCTCAGCTCACGCTCGCCACAGACAAAACGGACCAGGTTGCGCTTGCCGGGGGTCAGGCCGTCGACATAGGTCTCGACCGTATTCGTGGTACCGGCGGGCTCGTCGTTGACAAAGATCTCCCACGTATCGGCGCAGGTAAAGTAACCGCCGTCGTCAAGCTCGATAACCGCCGCGCGCGCGTTGCGCCAGATAACGTTCGTCTCCATGGGTTTCTCCCTCAAAAAGATGCTCTAAAGGCAAATTGTACGCTGTTGAAAAAGGGCCGTGCCTGCCGGCGGAATTCCGGTGGCACGGCCCTGTGATTTGGACGATATGTCGGCCTTACTCGGCGGGAGTTACGCTACCGTCCTGGAAGCCAACGTTGTTGTGGGCAAAGCAGTCCTCGTACTTAAAGCCGGAGAGCTCCTCGCAAAGCGCCTTGACCTCGGGCTTGACGTCGGCCATCTTGCCACCCTCCTTGACTCGGTGAATCTCGTCGCAAAGGACGTCGCACTGCTCCTTGTCGATCTTGATGCCGCGGGCAAGGACGGCCGCAAGCAGGAAGAAGCCGGCGCAGCCGATGATCATGTAGCCGCAGATATACAGAGGCACGGTAGCGGGCTGGGTCACGGCGTCGCTATTGCCGGCGGTCTGAATGAAGCCGGAGGCAGCAAGGACGATAGCCCACACGTTGACGGCGATAGCCTGGGCGATCTGCTGGCAGAGCTGCTGCGCGGAGCTGTAGATGCCCTCGCGACGACGCAGGGTGATGAGCTCATCGACATCGGGGATGTAGTTGAGCAGAACATCGGGCAGGTACTGGAAGCCGACGTAGAAGAACTTCCAGATGGCGAAGATGATGGGGTAGGCGATCATGGCGATGGCGACCGTGGAGGTGCCATTGATCTGACCAAAGGCGAAGTAGTTGTAGGCGATGATGCACGCAGCGCAACCGACGTTGGCCAGGTACCAAGACTTGTGGAAGCCCTTCTTGGCCATGAGAGCGACCCAGATGGCGGTGCAGACGATAGCGACGACCTTGCCAGGCATCTCCATCACGGACTCGTAGGACTTAGGAATCTGCAGGCAGTAGACGATGAAGAAGGACAGGCAGGCAGACCAGCAGGCAGCAGCGAGCTTCGTGGAGACCTGTGCGTACAGGACCTTGCGGAAGGACTTGTTGCGGAAGGTGGAGATTACGTCGATGAAGAACTTCTTGATACCCTCGCCGACGCTCTCGATCTTCTCCTGAGCGACCTCCTCGGGGGTGTGCTCCCACGTGGACAGGTACACGCAGAGCAGCGAGATTGCCATGACCGAAGCGTTGATCGTAGCGATGATGAAGTAGCTGAACGGGTTGGTCTCGCCGAAGGTGCCAAAGCCGAAGCCCACAAGTGCAGCCATCAGGAAGCCGGCGGCGTTACCAAAGAGATGCTTGTAGCCGGTGAGGTACGTACGCTCCTTGAAGTCGTCGGTCATCTCGATGGTAAGCGGCGACAGGTTGGCGGTGCAGAACGTATACGCGACGTTGTAGATCAGGTACAGCACAAAGTAGTACGGGAAGCCAAACGGCGTTGCCACGAAGATGAGCGGCTCGGCGATCATCATCGGGATGGCCAGCAAGATCCAGAAACGACGACGACCAAAGATGCGGCCAATCTTGGTGGCATAGAAGTTATCGGCCACAAAGCCCATCAGCGGGCAAAGAATAGCGTTGACATAGATGGCAAACGAGCTGATCAGTGCAGCCTCGCCTGCGGACAGGCCACACTCCGTGGACAGGAACAGCACCATGTAGCTGTGCGTAAAGGTCAGGGCACCGGAATTGAGCATACCGCCCATACCAAAGCCCAAGCGCGTCCAGAATGTGATCTTGCGCTTTTTACCGATCTTGTTAGTCATCGAGCTCCCTCTCTTTTCTCGATTGTCTTGGAACAAGACATTGGAGTCCATACCGACGTCTGTCTGCATGCCGTTCAGGGTGAACGTTTAGCTAGATTATGCGCGATTGCTTATGATAGGTGAACGTTCACTTGTATATTATCCTTGAACGGTCGTTTTTTGCCGTTGAACGGGCCTGAAAATGAAAAAATCCCTGCATTTTTGATTATCAAGTCGATTCAGCACCACGCAACAACTAGGTGAACGTTCATTGTTCTCTGGAGATGAGGGAGGTGCCGGGCACCCTTCCCAAAAAAGCCGTGCACGACAACGCAACGAGAAACGAAAAACGACCCCGCCGAGATTGTCCTCGGCGGGGTCGCTCAGTCTTTGCAGCAGCTTATTCAATCACGCGCTCAACGTGTCATCGCTACAGGCAGACTCCGTCCTTCCAGATGCTGATCTCGTGACAGCCGCGACGCTCGGCGCTGGTAAGCTTGCCGCTCGCCGTGTCCAGCACCAGCTGATACAGATCGCCGGCAGCCTCATCGAGCGTACGCTCGCCCGTAGCCACCACACCGGCGTTAAAGTCCATCCAGTTGGCCTTGTGGTCGCACAGGCGCTGGTTGGTGAACACCTTGAGCGTAGGCGCCGGCGCACCAAACGGCGTGCCGCGGCCGGTCGAGAACAGGATCACGTGGCAGCCGGCAGCCGTCAGGGCCGTGGTGGATACCATGTCGTTGCCCGGACCGCACAACATGTTCAGACCATGCTTGGTAGCCTGACCGGCGTACGGCAGCACGTCGACGATGGGGGCAGATCCGCCCTTTTGCACGCAGCCGCAGCTCTTGTCCTCGAGTGTGGTGATGCCGCCATCCTTGTTGCCGGGGCTCGGGTTCTCGTAGACGACCTCGCCATGACTAATAAAGTAATCCTTAAAGCCGTTGAGCATGTCGGAGGCGGCGTTAAACACCTGCTCGTCCTCGCAGCGATCGAGCAGAATGCTCTCGGCACCAAACATCTCGGGGACCTCGGTGAGCACCGACGTGCCACCGCGGGCGACGAGCATATCGCTCACGCGACCGATCGTGGGGTTGGCGGTAATGCCCGAAAGACCGTCAGAGCCACCGCACTTAAGGCCAATGACCAGCTCGGAGGCCGGAATGGGCTCACGCTTGGCCTGCTTGGCCAGGTCGGCCAGCTCAGACAGAATCTTGTGGCCTTCGACCTGCTCGTCGGCAACATCTTGGCAGGTAAGGAAGCGAACGCGCTCGTGATCGTACTCGCCCAGCTCGTCGAGCACCTGCTGATGCGTGCAGTTCTCGCAGCCGAGCGACAGGAACAGCACGCCCGCAGCGTTTGCGTGACGCGAGAGCGCTACCAGCAGGCGACGGGTCTGGGCATGGTCGGCGCCGGTCTGCGAGCAGCCAAACGGATGCGGAAAGTAATAGACGCCCTCCAGCGAACCCTCGACCAGATCCTGAGCCTGCTCGCACATGGCACGTGCGACCTCGTTGACGCAGCCGACCGTGGGGATGATCCACAGCTCGTTGCGCGTGGCGGCGCGGCCGTCGGCGCGACGGAAGCCCATAAAGGTCTCGGGCTCAACCGGCTCAACGACCGGATGCGTCGGATTGTAAACGTACTCGACCTCGCCCGAAAGGTTGGTCTTGACGTTATGCGTATGAAGCCACTGACCGGGCTGGATGTCGCCCGTCACATGGCCGATAGGAAGACCGTACTTGACAACGTTCTCCCCCGCCGCAATGGCACGCACGGCCATCTTGTGGCCCTGCGGAATATCCTCCGCGGCAGCGACCTCGCCCACCCCGGGAACCGCGACGGCGGTGCCCTTGGCAAGCGGCGACAGCGCGACGATCACGTTATCGGCCGGATTGATCTGGATAGTGTTCATTACAAATGGTCCTAACCCTACAGGTTGAGCAGAAGTCGAGGCGCGGGCAAGCCGTCTGGCGCCCGCACCGGGAATTTACGCTTGAGCGTTGGCGAAGGCCTGCTTGGCGCCCTCGACACGCACGACGGTGAGCGCGTTGACGACAAACTCCTCGAGACCGGTGATCTGCGTAAGGTCCTCGCCCCACATCTGCTCATTGGTGAGCACGTCGTGCACCAGCTCGGTATCGTCTGCACCGGCGTGGGCGGCGTAGAAATCGAGCACGAAGGCATCGTCCTGAGCGGTGTACTCGGTGCCGTCGGCGCGGCGCAGGTGGTCTGGCCTCTGGTCCTCGCCGTAGCCCTGCTTTTCCTCGCCCTGACCGCGTTCTATACCAACTTGTACGCCAATTACGCCGAACATCCCACGCTGCTCGTGTTCCCGATCCTCGCGGTGGCCTCTCTGCTCACCGTGCGGGTGATGATCTGGGCCGACAACCTGCTCGGCGCGTGGTTCTTCAGCGCGTTGTTCATCATTACCGTGACCTTCTTCGGCGTGCTCGGCATGTACCCCGGCATCATCATCTCCAGCATCGATCCCGCATAC